>CAKUHM010000196.1 GCA_934655835.1 uncultured Collinsella sp.
CCGCTTAAGCTCACCCTGCGCGAGTTCGACCTGCTCGAGTACCTCATGCGCAAGCCCGGCGTGGTCTTTACCCGCGAGTCGTTGCTGCAGAGCGTGTGGGGCTGGGACTTCGACGGCGGTTCGCGCACCGTCGACGTGCACGTGCAGACGCTTCGCCAAAAACTGGGCGAGCATGCCAGCGCCATCGAGACCGTGCGCGGCGTGGGTTATCGCCTGGCCGAGCCTTCTGCCGGTGATGGTGCCGAAGGCGACGACACCGCGGCCACCGCATCGGAGGAGTAACCCGTGGTCTTCGCCCCCCAGGGAAAACATACGCTGTCGCACCGCGTTTTTGTGACGATCTTTGTCTGCGCCATGGCAGTTATCGTGGCGTTTACGGTGCTGGGTGCGTTCTTTGTGCAAAACACTTTGGCGGATGCCACGAGTGCCAATCTGGCGCAGGAAACCGAGCTCATTGCTGCCGCCCTCGACGAGCAGCAGGAGCCCATTCCGTTCTTGCGAAGCCTCGATCGCGAGGACCTTCGTATCACGCTGATCAATAAGGACGGATCTGTTGCCTACGACAACGAGGCGTCGCCTTCCACACTGCCCAACCATGGCGATCGCCCCGAGGTCATCGAGGCCTTTGAGAGTGGTTCGGGTTCCGCGGAGCGCGCAAGCTCTACACTCGACGAGATTATGCTGTATCGCGCCGTCACCCTTGATAACGGCCAGGTCGTTCGCTTGGCGCAGGCCCAGCCTGGTGTTGCGGCGATTTTGCTGTCGATGCTGGCGCCGATGCTGCTTATCGCAGCAGCGGGTGCGGTACTCTCGTTTTTTATGGCGCGCCGTGAGTCCCGTGCCATCATCGCGCCGTTGCAAGAGGTGGATTTGGATCACCCGCGCCGTAGCTATGAGCACGCCTATGCCGAGATGGTCCCCATGCTTGAGCGTATCGAGTCGCAGCGCCAGGAACTCAAGCGCCAAATGGCGGTGCTAGCGGACAACGACCGTATGCGCCGCGAGTTCACGGCGAATATCACTCATGAGCTCAAGACGCCGCTTACGGCGATTTCGGGCTATGCCGAGCTCATCGCAAATGGCATGGTCGAGGGCGAGGACGACCTGCGCAACTTTGGCGGTCGCATCTATCGTGAGGCGGGCCGCTTGGCAGCGCTTGTCAACGACATCCTTACGCTGTCTAACTTGGACGAGGCCGAACGTGCAACTGAAGGCGAGGCAGTGCCCATTGGGTCCACGGAGCCTATTGAGCTCTCGCGTGCGATCTACGCGGTTGAACAGCGTCTTGAACAGGTCGCCCGTCAAGCGAATGTGACGATAAGTCATGAGACCAAGCCTGTGGTCATCGAAGGCGTGTCGCGCTTGATCGACGAGCTCATCTATAATCTGGCAAGCAACGCCATCCGCTACAATCGGCCCGGCGGTACGGTTACGCTGCAGTGCGGCACCAACGACGAAGGCCATCCGTTCCTCGCTGTCGCCGACACGGGAATCGGTATCGCGCCTGAAGAACAGGGCAAGGTATTTGAGCGGTTCTATCGCGTGGACAAGAGTAGGTCCAAGGCACGCGGCGGAACCGGCCTGGGGCTTGCCATTGTCAAGCATGCGGCCCTGTATCATCACGCCACGCTCGACCTGTCGAGCGAGTTGGGCGTGGGAACCACCATTACGGTGACGTTTCCCATACAGCAGGACGAGCCATTCGCATAGCGATACAACATAGATATTGATGTAGACGCCGCATTTGACTTTCGGGTGCGGCGTTGTTGTGCAATTTTACGATTGCTTCCGACATTTTTACAGGAGAGCCTGTTTCTTATGTATAGAGTTTGGTCTCGGTAAAAAGATGCGATAACATACGGACAGTTTTGTCAATCCGAACTGGGGAAATGAAAGGCAAGCTGCATGACCCTTCTCGAACTGTTCCAGCTGCTGAAGAAGCACCTCAAGCTGGTCATCACCCTTCCGGTGGTCTGCGCGATCGCCATGGGCATCGTGTCCTTCGTTGCGATGGACAACACCTATACCGCGACGACGAGCATGTACATTCTCGCCAAGACCGACGATAGCGGTCAGATGAGCTACAACGATCTCTCGGCGAGCCAGATGCTTTCCAACGATATCGCCACGCTGCTGGATAGCGATAGCGTTAAGAGCGGCGCCGCCAAAGAACTGGGCCTCACCGATCTGGATGACTACAAGGTGTCTGTTTCCTCCGAGACCACCACGCGTGTCATTACGCTTTCGGTTACCGGCACCGATGCCAAGGAGACGGCTGAGGTCGCAAAGGCCATTGCCAGCTCGGTGAGTACGGTCGCTCAGAACGTCGGCGCTGCCCAGAGCATCAACGTTATCGACGAGGCTAAGACCCCCGAAGCCCCCAGCGGCCCCAAGCGCACGCTGTATATTGCCGTCGCGTTCCTCGCCGGTATCTTTATCGCAGTTGCCTATGTCGTTTTGGCAGACATGCTCAATACCCGCATCCGCGGTGCCGAAGAGGCAGAAGAGCTCCTGGGTATTCCCGTTGTTGGCCGAATTCCGGCTATGAAAGGTGGTAAATAGGCATGGCTAAGGCAAAGAACACCGATAAGCTCGTTGTACAGAATGCCGCCAAGACCCTTCTGGCCAACATCCGCTTTGCGAGCGTGGACGACCCTATTCGCACCATCACCGTTACCTCCTCGATTCCCAACGAGGGCAAGTCTACGGTTTCCATTAACCTTGCTCAGGCAATCGCCACGAGCGGCAAGTCCGTGCTCCTGGTCGAGGCCGATATGCGCCGCAGGTCCCTTTCCGATATGCTCGGCGTTCGTTCGCGCGGCGGACTCTATGCGGTCCTTTCCGAGCAGATCTCCATTGACCAGGCAATTGTCGAGACGGGTCAGAAGAACTTCTACTTCCTCGATGCCGAGCCGCACATTCCCAATCCTGCCGACATCATCGTCTCCCATCGCTTTGCCAAGCTGGTAAAGGCACTGTCCGCCAAGTTCCAGTACGTCATCTTCGATGCTCCTCCGGTCGGCACCTTCATCGATGCTGCCGAGATTGCCAGCTTGACCGACGGCGCGCTGTTCGTGGTGCGCGAGGACTTTACCAAGCGCGAAGAGGCGCTCAACGCTATCGCCCAGCTTAAGAAGTCCGAGAAGGTCAAGCTCATCGGTACCGTCATGAATTACTGTGAGACCGAGACCAGCGAGTACTACTATTCTTACTACACCAAGGACGGTAAGAAGGTTAAGAAGGGTTCCGACGATCAGGGCACTTCCAAAAAGGGCATCTTCACCAACCGAGCAAACGTTTAGTTGATTGAGGCCGACCTATGCGTGACATTCATTGCCATATCTTGCCGGGTGTAGACGACGGCGCCGCCGATCTCGATGAGAGC
>CAKUHM010000197.1 GCA_934655835.1 uncultured Collinsella sp.
GCCACGCACCGCGCCAGCCGCGAAGAGCGCCGTCGCGATATGCCGCGCGAAAGCTTCCTCTACGAACTCGACCTAACCGCGTAAACCCGGCAGTTAGGGACGTTCCTTTTATGCCGGCACTTGGGGACACTCCTCGGCAGCGGCAAACGGACTAGTCGTTGGGGACAGTCTTGATCAAAACGGCCGACGAAGCCCTTTTTGAGGTCGCCATATAGGGGTTCGCAAATGGTTGTGGGCAAAAAACATCAAATATGAGTACTGTTACCTTTTTAGTAGCAGCGCAATTCGACTTTTTCGGGTCTCTGTGGCGTCTCGGCGCGTCGGACGAACTAACGTATCTCCCCAAATGTACTAAAAAATGGGCTTCTAACGAGAAATAATCTCATTAAGAGTCCATTTTTTAGTACAAACAAATGTTAGTGTCTAGGCAACAGTACTCATATTTGGCATTTTTTGCCCACTGCCCCTTGCGCGAAGGTCCGCAGCGGAAAGTTCGGCCCGTTTCGATGCACAAAAATGGGGTGGACCTTCCCTGGCAACCGCCCAGAAAGGTCCACCCCAAAGCAAGCGCGCGCTAGAACGTTCCGCCGCCGCCTCCGCCGGCGCCGCCACCGCCGCCACCAGAGAAGCCGCCGCCACTGCCGCCGCTCGAGCTATCGGAACTCGAAGCCAGCTCGCGGATGGTCTCGTGGTACACATCGTTGAACGAATCAAGCGGGGACTCGTTGCCGTAGTGATGGTAATACCACCAGTAGCAGGGGTAATTATCGTAGAAGTCGTCGCTGTTGCGCAGGTCCGCAGGCACGGCCTCGGCCAGCTGACGCAACACTTCCTTCGAAACACCCAGGGCAACGCCCATCACCAGCAGCTTATTCCACAGAACCAGATCGCCGGGGATGGCCTCCTTCAGACGCGTAAAGTCCTCGAGCCAGTGCTTGAGCGCCTTGCAGCGGGCCGCCAGCTCGGCGCCCTCCGGCGTGTAACGACGGAAGGTGCAGCTGAGGACAAAGCCCACGATCACAATGGGGATCGAGACCATAGCGGCACCGACGTTAGCGTCCGCGAAGTCGGTATAGAACAGAGAGCACAGGATGCCAAAGACAATGATGATGCCAAGGACCAGGCCGAACACCATCGCGATGGAGCCGTCGGAGGCGATGAGCTCGCGCTCCTCCAGCTTGCCCTTGACCGTGTTCTGATAGTCCTCGAGCTTGTCGCCGACGGACACGGTACGCTCGTTGGCGTAGTCCTCCAGCTCGCTAAACGTGCGCGAGCGGACGCCGTTCTCGTCAGGCTTAACGCCGGCAAAGAAGACCTTGAGCACCGCGCGGTCGATGCCGTTCTTCTTGGCGGACTTCCAGCCTTCGTCGGTCACCGTGATGCGATACGTCTGCTCCTCTTTTTCGCGACGGAGCAGACCCTTCTTCTTGGTCTCGGTCGCCTCTTCCAGCTTGATAACGCGATCGTCGGTAAGCTTCATAAGCGTGGCGATATATGCCTGGTCGGGCACGTCATTCCAAGCCATGAGGGCCGCCAGCACGGCAGGATGGTCGGCCGAGGGCACATCGCGGAAGTAATCGTCCTGGAAGAGCGGCTTGGGCTTGGGGCGACGCAGCTTGAGCATCACAATCGCACCGGTATAGGCGACCGCCACGACAACACACACCACGGCAATCGCGCTGGCGACCGCACGCGCGTGCTCGCGGCGGGCGTTGGCCTCGTCGGCCCATTCCTTCTCTTCGCTCAGAATCGTCGACATGCGCTCTTCGCTCGAGGCGGCAAGCTGCGGCACCCAGTCGCTGGGGAAGGCGACGCGCGCCTCGGCGAACTCGCCCTCATGCACGCACGGAATGGTATAGGTGACCATGGGCTCGCTCTCGTCGAGCGACACGTCGCCCGTGAGCGGACCGTGGCCCCATGCGCGGAAGTTGTCACCCTTGACGGCCGCCGTCCCGGCAGCGGCGTTTGCGAAGTAGAGTTCCATCTCGACGTCATCGGAGTCCGCCGACCAGCCGTCGCCGACGAACTTCCAGTAGAGCTCGGCGGTATCGGACCAGTGCATGACCGCGCCGACCATGGTATAGCTCACGTAAAAGATCGCGCTGTCGCCGCTCTCGTGGGGGCTGAACACCTTGATCCTCACGCCGTCGCCGGACTGCTCCACCGTGTAAACACCGTCGTCGCCCTTGTTTGCGCTGTCGACCTTGTTAAACGCGGTGTCGTCTTCCTCGACGCTCAGCACATCGACGCTTACCGAACCGCCTTGCTGGTTGGAGCCTGTATTGATATCCCAATACACGCCGTTGATGTCGTCGTCAAAATCGAACTGACGTCCCTCGACAACGGTCAGCGAGCCATCGGCCTCGACCGTGGCGCCGATATAGGTTTGGCTCATGGAGTAGCCGTCGGCATGGGCGGCGGCGGGCAGCAGCAACAGTGCGCACGCAACAAGCGCGCAGACGGAAGCGAATCGCGCAAATAGGCGGCGCTGCCGACAGGGTTTGGCAACGGGGGCGTTCATAGGCACATCCTTTGTCTGTGGTACCAGTAGCGTCATTGTCCCACGTTTGCGGGTTCATGTGACGAACATCTAGGTCAGCGGAGCGTCAAAACGGGACGAAAGTCACACCCGCGGCCGGCACCTGGGGACGTTCCTTATCTGCCGGCAATCTGGGACACTCCTTGGCATAGCCCGCTCCGGCAATAGATACCACTTCATAGCTCCATCACAGGTGTAGCGGCTTTGTGTGGGCGCGGCGTGAGCCGATTAAGCCGGCGAGCGAGGGGCATAAAGCAGTTGAGCGAAAACGGTTTGCCCCTTTGCCGTCCGCTCGAGGATCATGTCCCCCTTTTCCGCGGAAACCCCGGCAGTTGCGAAGAGCTGCCGGGGTTTCTGTCGTTTGAGGGCTAGATTGATTGACGACGATTAAGGCGCCGAGCCGGTGGTCCGGCACGCGCAACGCGCGGCCTCAGCAACTTGCAGGCCACGGCAGCGTCTCCCCCACCGCGCCCCGCGCTATACTCGTCCGCATGGACATCAACGCACGCAACATAGCAACACCCGCCGCCGACGCGCCAACGACGCCGGCCGCCCCCACCCCCGTCGTGGGGCGCTTTGCCCCGTCGCCCTCGGGCCGCATGCACCTGGGCAACGTGTTCAGCTGCCTATGCGCGTGGCTTTCGGCCCGCGGCCAGGGCGGCAGTATCGTGTTACGCATTGAGGACCTGGACGATCGCTGCAAGCGCCCCGAACTTGCCGCCCAATTGATTGACGACCTGGCCTGGCTGGGGCTGGAGTGGGACGAAGGCCCCTACTACCAGCACGACCGCCTAGACCTGTACGAGAGCGCCTTGCGCCGGCTGAAAGACGCCGGCCTCAC
>CAKUHM010000198.1 GCA_934655835.1 uncultured Collinsella sp.
GCACCCGGCACGGCCGCGAAGAGCTGCTCAAAGAACAGCGCACAGCGTGCGGCAACCATGGGCACCACAAGCGCCCAAGTCCGCAACGGTCCCACGAGCGAAAAGGGAGCCAGCACGATCGACACAGCGAGCAGTACGCTCACCACCGGACCGATGACCGCATTTGCCAGCGGAGCAATGAGCGAGAACGTACCGAAGGCCGGAATGGTAATGGGAAGTGTCGCCAGTTGCGAGCACAGCGTGACGGAAAGCATGCTGGCAACGCCCGATGGCACACCCAGCTCACCCAAAGCGTAGGTCACATAGGGGCAAAAGCACAGAATGGCTAAGACGCTGGCGCATGAAAGCTGAAAGCCCATCTCAAACAGCACCGTCGGCCGCAGTAGCACAAAGATGGACATGGTTACGAAGAGTGCCGAAAGGCCGTGCCGACGACGCCCCGCGCCGTTTACGACAAGCGTCGCGAACACCATGCAGCACGCACGCACGGCCGAGGGAGACGCGCCCGTAAAGGCAGCATAGCCCACAAGCGTTATCGCCAATATCGCCCGCTGAAGACCACGTGAGCACCGAGTCTTTTGCAATACACCCTCGATTACAAACCCCACGATAGCCAAATGGCTGCCCGAGACGGCGATAAGATGCGCCGTTCCCGTCACCGAAAACCAGTCGCCCGCCGGCTGGGCGCGCAGCTCGGCCGAACGACCGCAGACGACACCGGCTATGAGCGCACGCGCCGGGTCGGTCGCAGGCGCGATGGACGCAAGCAGCCCATTTCTCAGCCGAAGCAGCGGCACCGGAGAGCCCTCATCGACCGACACGACTCGAACGGCTTTAACCTTGCGCACCTCGCCTCGGAGCACACGCGATCGTCCATATGCATCGTTCTCAAATCGTGAAACGCGACCGATAACACGCACGTGCGCCCCGACCTTGAGCTCACGATCACACGATAGGCGAACCGTTGCCAAGTTCTTGCCGTCCGCGCGTGCCTCGCAGGTATAGGAATACACGTCATCGTTTATGGATGGGTCACCCTGCACGACAAACTCGAGACTGCTTGCCGCTCGACCGTCGAGCGTCTTCGCAGCACTGAGCACACCCACGGCCCACCACGCCGAGACGACCGCACCCGCTACGAGGCCGACGGACGCGGCATACAGCCACCGCTTCAAAGGGACAAGCCGCGCACAAGATTGAGCCAGCACAACGAATACCGCCGCCGCAACGGGAATGGCCCATAGCGGCCCGACCGCCGTCGCCCGCTCCCTCAGCAGCGCATCAGCGGCCATGTTGAGCACCAAGACGCAGCTCATGCACATGCCGGCACACAGGGCCATCGTCCACGGAATCAGGGGCCGCGGAGGCATCACATGCTCGCGCTCGGTCGCGATCATACGCAGATGCAATCTTTGATTTTGGCAAGCTTCTTCTCGCCGATTCCCGACACACGCATCAGATCGTCAACCGAGGCGAAAGCACCGTTCTTTGTCCGCTCATCGATAATCGACTGTGCCATGGAGGGGCCGATGCCCGAAAGCGTCTGCAGCTCTGCCGCGCTTGCCGTATTGATGTTTACTAGGCCTGTGGCGCCACTCACGCCCGATGATGCGGAAGCCCCACCATCAACACCGGCTTCCGCAATGGACGCCTGCTGCTCCCCTACCGTTGGAACGTGAATTTTTTGTCCATCAGCGACCTTGGATGCACGATTAAGCCCCGTAACGTCTGCTTCGGGCGCCAGCCCGCCGGCGGCATCAATCGCCTGAGCCACCCGCGCCCCGTCTTTGAGCCTGTATACACCGGGCGACACAACGGCGCCATCAACATCAACATAGACCTCTGCCGCGGCAGACGCCTTAGGCGAAGAGCCTTCAGATGTCTTTCCACTCGAAGCATCGCCGGATCCCGGCTCCACTAACGTGCCCGAACCATCAGTGCGCTCAAACGACACACCGCCGGCACCGCCGCCAAGGTTCGCCATTGCCAGTCCACTCGCCATCGCGATGACGACCAGTATCGCCATCACCACTGCCTTATGACCGAGCAGTTTGCCCGCCCAGCGGTCCATCTTTTTAACTCGTTCGCGTTGTTCGCGCTGCGCCATAGCAAATACCTCCCAACACCATCGTGTCAGGAAATCGCAGCCGAGCGAACCGCTCGGGCAAACCAGTTTTGACGGTCAAACCAAACACTGACCAAAACCTTGCGCAAACATGTCTATTTATTCAGTCACACGTCAGCGAATGAACATTTTGATATTGTTTACCCAGATATCAAAAAACCGACGATACAAACGTATCGTCGGTTTATGCAGGGACTATTCGTGATCTTGATAAATCTCACGCGGAGCGAGCTCCGAATGTTTGCGTTTTAAGGTCTTGGGGGCCTTATACGTGTTGCTCTCAAAGTCGATGTACTCGGTCTGCTTGAGTAAGCGCTCAATCATCTCCTCGTGATCGAACAGCTCCCAGGCCTCGTGAACGGCATCGAGCTTGGCATGCGTCTCGGGACGGCGCGGCATAAAGAGCGTGCAGCAGTCGGGCGCGGCCTCGGTCGAGATATCGAATGTACCGATTTCCTCGGCACGCGCAATGATCTCCTGTTTGTCCGAGCCGATGAGTGGACGGAACACGGGAATCTTCACAGCCTCGTTGACAGCCATGATGTTCTCGAGCGTCTGGGAGGCGACCTGGCCAAGCGACTCACCGGTCACGATAGCCTTGGCGCCCTCGATATGCGCGATGCGCTCGGCAACCGAATACATGATGCGGCGATACATGATCACGCGCAGGTTGCTGGGGCAGGTGACCGAAATCTCGCGCTGGCAGTCGCCAAACGGAACCACGTACAGACGGCCGATCTGGACTCCCGGCGCAAGGGCACGGATGATGTCCTGCACCAGATACTCACTCGTATCGGGCGTCTGCGGACGACCGGAGAAATGCACCGGTACGCACACGGCGCCGCGGCGGGCGAGCATCCACGTCGACACGGGCGAATCGATACCCGAAGACAGCAGCGTCACAACCTTGCCGGCAGAACCCACCGGCAGGCCGCCCACGCCGCGCTCGGAGCGCGCATACACATAGACGCTGCCCTGGACCACCAGCACGTGCACCATCGCATCGGGATCGTGCATCTGGACCTTTTTATCGGGAAACGCCTCGCACAGCACCTCGCCCACCTGGCGGTTGATATCGATGGAGGTGAGCTCATAGTCGGTGTTGGAGCGCTTGGCATGCACCTTAAACGAATCGAAGGGGCCGAACTCGCGCAACGCCTTGACGGCGGCTGCGCAATACTCCTGCGGGTCGCGGTTGGTGTGGTATGCCAGGGACACGCGGGCAACGCCGGGGACAGT
>CAKUHM010000199.1 GCA_934655835.1 uncultured Collinsella sp.
CATGTTGAGGAGTTTTGCAGGGCGTTTTCGATTGATGCCGCGCACAGTTATGCCACGGCTGACGATAGCGGCGATGCGGCTTATGACGCGCTGATTGCCGACCCCGATGTCGACGCAATCTACTTGGCTCTTCCGCATGGCATGCATACGCGTTGGGCCTGTCGCGCGCTGCGCGCCGGAAAGGCCGTGCTGTGCGAAAAGCCGGCCGTTTTGAGTGAGGAAGAGGCTCTCTCGATTTCCTCCGCCTCTCGCGAGCACGGCGTGCTGTTTATGGAGGCGATGAAAAATCGGTTTTGTCCGATGCATACTCGCGTGAAGGGTTTGCTTGCGTCGGGCGAGCTCGGCTGTATCGTCTCGATCGAAAGCGTGCAAAAACTCGATTATGGTGAGCCCCCTTCGAGTTATCTGCTCGATCCGTTGCAGGGTGGCTGTCTATATGACATGGGCTGCTATGCGGTCGGGTGGTTTGAGGATCTGCTTGCGGGTGCGTGCGATGTTTCGTCTCGTGAAGTTCGCTGGCGTGACGTATCGGGCGGCCGCGTGGATTGGGCCGATGAGATCCATATGAGTGTCGGCGGTATACCCATTCATATGGTGTGCGACGGCAAAGCAGCATATGAAAGCCGCTTAACGATTGCCTGCGAACGGGGTTCGGTGGAAATCGAGCGCCTCCATCGCCCCGAGCTCGCCCATGTGAAGTACTCCGACGGACGAATGCTCGAAATTAATGCCCCGTTTGAGGTCGATGATTTCTACGGCGAAGCTTCGCATGCGACCCAGCTCATCCGGGCGGGGAAACTCGAGAGTCCCGTCATGCCTCTTGCCGCCACGCAGCGCTGCGCGCAGATTATCGATGCGATTCGCTTGACGCTCTAGGCTGCGGTGCTGGTGCTCAAGGGGGCTCGGCGGACCGTGCCCCTGATGCCCCTTTTATATCTTGCGGTGGAATACGGTCTGTTTGCGCCAAAATAAGGCACCAATAGACCGTATTTCACCGCAACTGATGAGGGGGAGTTGGAGATGCTAACGATCGGGTGTCATCTTTCGACGACGAAGGGCTATCGGGCAATGGGGGAGACGGCGTTGTCCATTGGTGCCAATACCTTTGCGTTCTTTACGCGCAACCCGCGCGGTGGCAAGGCAAAAGACCTTGACATGGATGACGTGGCGGCTCTGCGCGAGCTTATGGCGCAAAACGACTTTGGACCGCTGGTGGCGCATGCCCCGTATACCTATAACCCCTGCTCCGCTAAGGAGCGGGCGCGGGAGTTTGCCTTGGAAGCTATGGCGGAAGATTTGCAGCGTCTGGAAGCACTGCCCGGCAACTACTACAACTTCCATCCCGGTGCGCATGTGGGACAGGGGGCAGACGCCGGCATTCAGATGATTGTCGACACGCTGTGCCAGGTGATGTTTGAGGGACAGCAGACGACGGTATTGCTCGAGACCATGGCGGGCAAGGGCACCGAGGTGGGCCGTAGCTTTGAAGAGCTGGCGCGCATTATCGAGGGCGTTGCCGCCAAGTGCCCAGAGCTGTCCAATAAGCTGGGCGTTTGTTTGGACACCTGCCATGTGAGCGATGCTGGCTACGACATCATCCATGATCTGGACGGCGTACTCGACGAGTTCGACCGCGTGGTGGGCATCGATCGCCTGTATGCCGTACACATCAACGATTCGAAGAACCCTTGTGGCGCCCATAAAGATCGTCACGAGTGCATCGGCAAGGGATACCTTGGCAGAGAGGAGTTTGGCGGCGGTATGCAGGTTATGCAGAATATTGTATCGAATAGCCGTTTGCGTGCACTGCCGTTCATTTTGGAGACACCGAACGAACTTGCAGGTTATGCAGCTGAAATCAAACTATTAAAGTCATTGCAGCAGTAATAACTGTCACAAAGCGGAATACTTCATTCACGTTATGGGTTTGTTTCAATCAGTTTTCTAATTGCAGATTCTTACAAGCGGGTGCATAATAGCCCTCAGTTTTTGCAGACCTCTGAATCACGTGGGGTCATTGGAAGGAGACTGATCATGAAGCTTAAGAAGCTTGGCGCATTTGCCGCCACGGGTGCCATGGCACTCGCCCTTGCTCTGACGGGTTGCGGCTCGTCCAACGCCACCTCTGGTTCCGATGCCGGTTCCAGCAGCTCTGACGACGCGAAGGTCGAGAAGGTCGATGGCTCCAAGGAGTACGCGCTCGTCAAGGACGGTACGCTGACCGTCGGCACCTCTGCCGAGTACGCTCCGTTTGAGTACAAGGACGACAACGGCGACTACCAGGGCTTTGACCTTGAGCTCATCAAGGCTATCGGTGACAAGCTGGGTCTGGATGTCGAGTATGTCAACAACGACTTCGACACGCTCGTCCCCGGCGTTGCTTCGGGCGCCAAGTATGACGTTTCCATCGCGGCTATCACCGACACGCCCGAGCGTGAGAAGGAAGTCACTTTCTCCGATTCCTACTACATGGACGATCAGGCTATCGTGACCAAGGTCGATAACACCGACATCACGGCCGACAACTACAGCGAGAAGCTCAACAACGCCGACGCTACCATCATCGTCCAGTCTGGATCGACCGCCGAGGCCTTTGCCCAGGAGAACTTCCCTAAGGCCAAGATCGTCCCCTACAAGGACGCCACCGAGTGCTTCAGCGCCCTGCAGTCCGATAAGGGCGATGCCGTAGTCACCAACCGCTCCGTTGCCAGCCAGCTGACCGCCGAGCAGTTCAACACCTGCCAGACCATCAAGCAGGTCAGCACCGGCGAGGAGTACGCCATCGCCATCAACCAGGGCAACACCAAGCTCAAGGACGACATCAACCAGGCCATCAAGGACCTGACCGACGACGGTACCGTTGACGCCCTCATGGCTAAGTACAACATCAAGTAACAATAGTCACTTGATTGCGCGCGGGCCCTTTCCGTTTTGCGGAGAGGGCTTTTGCGCTTTTCTTGACGGAGAGCGTTTCCGTCTCGTTTTGCCGGCAACTTCTACGATAGGAGCCACCTTGTCTCGACTGAACAAAGGAGCCGCGGAGCAGCGTTTTCCACTGCCCGCCTTGCTCCAAAAGCTAGCCTGCGTCATGGCCGTGGCGCTCGCGCTGGTGTGCGCGGGGGCATATGCGCCCACGACCGCCCAGGCGCTTGAGACCGCAAAGATTACCGCCCGACCCAACACCGGTTCGGGCAGCGCTGTGGTCGGCGGCACCGAGACGCGCATTACCTGGGAAGTTCAGGCCGATGCCGACGAGGAGCTGAGCGGTCTTTCGCTGACGTTTGTCGACGGCACGACGTTTGGTACCGATGACACGCGATTGACGATGCTCTCGGGCGAGGACCTCATGGACCGTACGCC
>CAKUHM010000200.1 GCA_934655835.1 uncultured Collinsella sp.
AATAGTTCCTGTTTGGCCGGCCCGGGCTGTCATTTAGGAACTATTCCACCGCAACTTATAAAGGGGACTGGGTTGTTGATGTCGGAGAAAGGGAGGGAGGTACCCGGGCCGAGGGAGAAACTCGGTGTTGGGGCTCGGGCGTTAGTGCTCGGGGGTCAGGATCACCAGAGCATCGTGCTCAAAGGGATGCTGAGCCACGCGCACGGTGCCGTCGCCGTTATCGCGAACGGGCAGTTTGGCAATGCGCTTGGCCTCCATGTCGAGGGCCGTCGCCGACCAGCCGCGCGCACTATCGAGCTTAAATGTAAGCGCCGTGGTGCGCGGCAGATAGGTGACGACTCGATCGCCGATACGCGCCACGCGGATGGCCTCGCGCGCATCGTCGAGCAGCTCCTGCGCGGGAACCACGGCAAGGGCGTCATCGCACGCCGTGGCACCCAGGCCAGCAAGCACGTGCTCGATGGCGGCAAAGTCCCACACACCCGCAAACTGCAGGCACTCCTGCCAGCGGAACGGCATGTCGAAGCCCTCGCCCAGCACCGAGCCCTGGCTCTTGCTGGTCTGCCAGTTCCACACGCCATGCGCGCCGTAGGTCACGCCGGCGCTGGCGCCGGCAAGGATCGACGACCACACGCTCGCACGGCAGTCCTGCGCGGTAAAACGCCAGTACACGTTGCGCGAAGCACCCATCTGCTCGTAGCAGGGCTCGGAGTTGACCATCGGCTTTTTGGGGTAGCTGGCGATAAAGTCCTGCGGCAGGCGCCAGGCCTCGGGCTGGCCCTCGTAGTTGTGGCCGGGCTGGAACATGTAGAAGTCCAGACGGTCCAGATACTGCGCGGGAATCGTGCGGTTTCCGCGGTTGATGTGCATGGTACGCAGAGCCTCGGGCGCGCGCTTTGCAACCTCGTCGAGCGCATCCTCGTAATAGGCAATCGCCTCGTCACCGGCAAAGTCCGTGTCGCCCGTCACCACATAGACGGGATCGAACTCGCCCAGGTTCTCGACGACGCGGGCAACATGGGCACGGACCTCCTCGCGCGGCATGACCTCGGCACCGCAACGCTCGGCAATCTTGGCACCCCAGGTACCGGGCACGTAGTTGCACCACATGAGCACGAGCGCCGGGCGAATGCCGTGCTCGACGGCAGCGCGGCACATGGCAGCGGCGCGGTCCCAATAGGCCTGGTTGGGACGGGACCAATCAAAGTGCACGCCATCCTCGCTGGCGTAGGGCCAAATACCCAGATCGGGGCAGCAGCGATCCCACTGCGGCAGCGTGTTGATCTGCAGCACGTTCATGCCCTGCTCGGCGCGGCGGGTCAGATAGTAATCCCAGTCGGCCTCGGGAATGCTGGTAAATGCGCTCCAGCACGTGTCGGCAAACCAAAAGAACGGCTTGCCCTCGCACAAAAAACCGTCCTGACGACCGTTGACGGTCAGCTTTCCCAAACTCATCTGCATGTCCTTTCGCTCGATAAAGGAATTGCGAACCGGCAGAAGCTTTCGCGGAAACCCCTGGTGCAAAAGCCCCTGTCGCTTAGCAAGCCCCGGCAGGCGGTCACTATTCGCCCACTCCAGTCTACCTTGCAAGAAGGGCCCCGCCGGGCTTGCGCCTGACGGGGCCCTGTCGTGTAGGTAAGGTCGTAGTCGACCGAATGGCTTGGCCTTAGGCCTCCATCTCGGCGAGCTCCTCCTTGGAGAAGCCGGTGAAGTAGACCACCACAGCAGCCACGACGCAGGCGACAACCATGCCGATGATGGCGCAGATGGTGTTCTCCATGCCGCCCTGGAGATAACCCAGGAAGACCAGGAAGTTCGTCGCCATGGCGCCAACGTAGAGGGTAACGTGGAGCAGCGAGGAGACGAGGGCACCAGCGGCACCGCCGATGATCATGCCGATCATGGTGCGACGGAAGCGCAGGATGGTACCGAAGAGCGCGGGCTCGGTAACGCCACCGAGGAGTGCGGACACCACGTAGCCGGCGCAGAGGCCCTTCTCCTCCTTATTGCGGATGCGGAGGAAGGCACCGATAGCGCAGCCCCAGACAGCGGTCATAGCGCAGTTGGTAGCAACGAAGAGGAACGGGTCGCTGCCGACCTGGAGGATCTGCACCTGGGCGAGCATGATGACGGGCATGTGCATGCCGGCGACCACGAAGAGCTGCCAGAAGGCGCCGAGGATCATCATAGCGAGCGTGGTGAAGATGCCGCCCATGTTCTGCAGGCCAAAGAGGAGTGCGGCGATGCCCTGACCAAGGAGGTTACCAACGGGGGCAAGAGCGATGAACATGATGGGGACAACGACGATCATCGTGAAGAACGGAGCAAACAGCGTGGAGAGGACGTCGGGGACGTGCTTCTTCATGAACTTCTCGACAACTGCCAGAACCGGAATCGTCAGCATGATGGGAAGAACGGTCTGGGAATAGTTGGTCGCGGTCATCTGATAACCGTAGACGCTGATGGCGCCACCTTCAGCAGCAGCGGAGATGATGCTGGGCGCGATGAGGATAGCGCCGCTCAGCATGCCGAGCATGGGGCTGGCGCCGAGCTTCTTTGCGGCGGCGTAGCCCAGGAAGATCGGCAGGAAGTAGAAACCGGCCTCGTAGAGCGTCGTGTTAAAGAACGTGTACGTCGGGTCGGTGTCGCTCAGCAGACCAAAGACCTGGGGGCCGAGGACAACTGCAAAGGTGCGGAACAGACCGGCGGCCATGATCAGCGGAATGAGCTGAGTCATCGTGCCGGAGAGATAGTCGAGAACTGCGTTCCAGACGCCCTTAGGGGTCAACTTCTCCTTGGGCTTGTCGGCATCGAGGTTCTCCTCGACGGCCGCACCCCTCGTAACACCGGAGATGGCGACGAACTCGTCGAGCACCTTGGGCACGTTCTGGCCGATGATGACCTGGAGCTGGCTACCGGAGAACTGACAACCCAGAACACCCTTAACCTTCTTGATCTTCTCCACGTCGGCCTTGCTGTTATCCTTGAGCGTCAGACGCAGGCGCGTCATGCAGTTGGTGGCGATGGTGACGTTTTCCGCACCACCCACGAGCTCGAGGACATCGGTGGCAATCTGCTTGTTATCTACTGCCATGGGACCCCTCCCCATATCTTCGTGTGCCCGATTACCTAGATGCGGGCACGCCTTTGGCTCGGCGACTATAACCCCTTACGGTTGCCGAACCCTTGGACACGCTGTCGTAAACAAGGTGTTTACTGAACGTTTACGGGCTTTAGTTTACACGGAACGCCTAATTTGTGGCAATTTTGCCGTCTATAGTCCGGTGAACGGTAGGAAATCGGGGGTGAACGTATCTAAATGGATGAGGACCGTCTCTTTGCC
>CAKUHM010000201.1 GCA_934655835.1 uncultured Collinsella sp.
TCCGGCTCGTGCGGAACTCGCGATCGACCAAATACCAAAGCCCTCGGAACTTAGGATACATGGTTGGCGCAGCCAGATGGCAAAATTCATTAGCTGGGGACGCTGTACGGTTTCATATCGAAACATCACCACCACTGGCTTAATAAAAAAGAAGTACCGGTTGGGGGCGGTACTTCTTTTTGAAGGTGCGTATGTTGTTGTGAGCTTAGCGGTTCTTAATTAGAGACCGCAGGCTGCTTTGAGTTCTTCGACTCGGTCGGTGTTTTCCCAGGTGAAGTCGGCGTCTTCGCGGCCGAAGTGGCCGTAGGCTGCTGTCTTCTCGTAGATCGGACGGCGCAGGTCCAGGTCGCGGATGATGGCGCCCGGGCGCAGGTCGAAGGTCTTCTCGACGGCCTCGACGATCTTGGCTTCGGCGACCTTGGCGGTGCCGAAGGTGTCGACCATGATCGACAGCGGCTTGGAAACACCGATGGCGTAGGCCAGCTCGACTTCGCAGCGGTCGGCCAGGCCGGCGGCGACCACGTTCTTGGCGACCCAGCGCGCGGCGTACGCGGCGGAGCGGTCGACCTTGGTGCAGTCCTTGCCGCTAAAGGCACCGCCGCCGTGACGGCCGTAACCGCCGTAGGTGTCGACGATGATCTTGCGGCCGGTGAGGCCCGTGTCGCCCATGGGACCGCCTACGACAAAGCGACCGGTGGGGTTCACGTAGATGTCCGCGTTGTCCCACGGCATATTCTCTGCGGCCATGACCGGGGTGATGACGTGCTCGATGAGGTCGGCCTTGATCTTGCCCATGTCTTCGATCTCGGCGGCGTGCTGCGTGGAGATGACGATGGTCGTGACCTCGACGGGCTTCCCTTCCTCGTAGCGCACGGTGACCTGGGTCTTGCCGTCGGGACGCAGATAGGCGAGGGTACCGTCGTGACGCACGGCGGCCAGGCGCTCGGCCAGGCGGCTTGCCAGGTAGTGCGGCATGGGCATGAGGGTCTTGGTCTCGTTGGAGGCATAACCGAACATCATGCCCTGGTCGCCGGCGCCAATCAGGTCGATCGGGTCGGTGGTGGCGCCGGTCTGGGTCTCGAAGGACTCGTCGACGCCCTGGGCGATATCGGGCGACTGCTCGTGGATAAGGCTCATAACGCCGCAGGTGTCGCAGTCAAAACCGAACTTGGCACGGTTGTAGCCAATGCGACGGATAACGCCGCGGGCGATTTCCTGTACGTCGACGTAGGCCTGGGTGCGAATCTCGCCGGCGACGATGACGGTGCCGGTGGTCACGAGAGTCTCGCAGGCGCAGCGGACGTTCTCCACGTTGGCAGGCACGCCGTTGGGGGCGATGTAGCCCTGCTCCTGGAGCTCTATTTCTTTGGCGAGGATTGCGTCGAGGACGGCATCGCTGATCTGGTCAGCGATCTTATCGGGATGACCTTCGGTCACCGACTCCGACGTAAAAACAAAGGACCCGTGTTGGGGTGGAATGGAACGAAGTTCTTCTGACATGATTGTCCTTTCAAAAAACGTGTCCCGGCGACCGTTACCATTCCGCCGGGCTCTGTATGCAAGGGCACATCATAGCGCGTAAATCAAACATTCACACCCTTTCCGCACCTACTCATTGGGGACAGACTTAAATGAATGCAGCACTTGGGGACTTTCCGTTTCTGCCGGCAGTTTAGGAACGTCCCCAAGTGCCGGCAGATTGGGACACTCCTTTTCAGCCGGCTCCGAAGAGTGTCCCCCAACGACTGGTCATTTACGTCTGTCCCCAATAAGTGGGTCGGTGCCCTTTGTGCGGAGGTTGCTTTGTTGCTTTATACTGGTACGGTTAGACATCCATCCTGCAATCGAGGAGATTTCCATGGCATCAGACGTTCGCGTCCGCTTTGCACCCTCACCGACGGGCAAGCTGCACATCGGCGGCGCCCGCACCGCTATCTATAACTGGGCTTTCGCCCGCGCAAACGGCGGCACGTTCATTCTGCGCATCGACGACACCGATCCTACCCGTTCCACCGACGAGAACACGCAGATCATCCTGCGCGCCATGCGTTGGCTGGGCCTGGACTGGGACGAGGGTCCCGAGGTGGGCGGAGACTTTGGCCCCTACGCCCAGACCGAGCGCCTGGACCTGTACAAGCAGGCTGCCCAGAAGCTTTGGGACGAGGGCAAGGCCTATCCCTGCTTCTGCACTAAGGAGCAGCTCGACGCCGATCGTAAGGCCGCGCAGGAGCGCAAGGACCCCTTCCAGGGCTATCAGCGCCGTTGCCGCGATCTTGATCCCGAGGAGGCCCGTCGCCGCATCGAGGCCGGCGAGTCCTACGTCCTGCGCATCAAGGTGCCCGAGGACCGCGGCGACGTCGTCATCCACGATGCCGTCCACGGCGAGGTGACCTTCGACGCCAAGGAGCTCGACGACTTTGTCATCTTCCGCTCCGACGGCACGCCCACGTACAACTTCGCGACCGTCGTCGACGACGCCATGATGAAGATCACCCATGTCATCCGCGGCGACGACCACCTGTCCAACACCCCGCGCCAGGTCATGGTCTACGAGGCCCTCGGCGCGCCCGTGCCCACGTTCGCCCACATCTCCATGATTCTGGGCGCCGACGGCAAGAAGCTCTCCAAGCGCCACGGTGCCACCTCGGTGGAGGAGTACCGCGACGCCGGTTACCTGTCCGACGCCTTCGTCAACTACCTGGCGCTGCTCGGCTGGTCGCTCGACGGCGAGACCACGATCATCCCGCGCGACGTCCTGGCCAGCAAGTTCTCCCTCGACCGCATCTCCAAGAACCCGGCGACCTTCGACCCCAAGAAGCTCGACTGGGTCAATGCCGAGTACATCAACGGCATGTCCGACGCTCAGTTTGCCGACGAGGTCATGATCCCCGAGCTGCATGAGGCGGGTCTGATCGAGGGCAATGTCGAGTACGGCGAGGATTGGATCGACGCGCTTGCCGCCATCGTCAAGCCGCGCACCAAGATGCCGGCCGACGCCGTGACCGTCGCCGCCCCCATCTTCGCTACGGCCGAGACGCTCGAGTATGACGAGAAGTCCGTCAACAAGGGCCTAGCCAAGGAGGGCATGGGTGCCATTTTGGACGTCGCCAAGGCCGCGCTCGAGGGCGTGGACGAGTGGACGGCCGCTAACATTGACGCCGCGCTTGAGCCGCTACCCGAGCAGATGGACCTCAAGAAGCGCGTAGTGTTCCAGGCTGTGCGCGTCGCCGTCTGCGGCAACATGGTGAGCCCTCCGCTGGGCGAGACCATGGCGCTCGTCGGCCGCGACGACTGCCTGGCGCGCATCGACCGCGCCCGCACGATGGCGCTGTAG
>CAKUHM010000202.1 GCA_934655835.1 uncultured Collinsella sp.
CGCTAGCCGCGAGGCGCATCAATTGCGACCTTGCCGCTCTCCAGCACGTGGACGCGACCGTCGGCGAGCATCTGCACGACCTCGGGATACAGCACGTGCTCGATCGCGTGGATGTGCTCCTCGAGCGTGTCGACATCCCAGCCCTCCTCGACAGCCAGCGCGCGCTGGGCGATGATGGGGCCGTTGTCGTAGATCTCGTTGGCAAAGTGCACGGTCACGCCGGTCACCTTGACGCCGCGAGCAAACGCATCGTCAATCGCGTGGGCACCGGTAAAGCTCGGTAGCAGCGCCGGGTGCAGGTTGACCACGCGATTGGGGAACGCGGCCAGCAGCGGCGTGTGCACCATGCGCATGTAGCCGGCCATGACCACGTACTCGCAGCCGCGCTCGAACAGCTCGTGCGCGATGATCTCGTCGGCAGCGATGGGATCGGCGTAGACATCCTTGGACAGCGTGAGCGTCTGGATACCAGCACGCTCGGCACGCTGCAAGCCCTTGGCCGAAGGACGGCTCGACACCACAAGCTCAATCGAGGCGTTGAGCTTGCCGGCGGCGATCAGGTCGATCAGCGCCTGCAGGTTGGTGCCCGAACCGCTGATGAGCACGCCGATCTTGAGCGGCTCGGCCGTATCGGTGCCGGTCGGGCGGGTGTAGGGCACAAAGCCCAGGCCCTCGGCAGCAGTCGTCTGCTCGTTAGCGCTCATCGGAGTACACGACCTTACCGGAGCCCTCGACGCACTCGCCCACGCGGAACGGCTTCTCGCCCAGCGCGACTAGAGCCTCGGTCACAGCGGCCTCGTCCTCGGGGGCGACGATCAGGCACAGGCCAACGCCCATGTTGAAGGTCTTGCATGCCTCGTTGGGCGCGAGCTCGGCCTGGCGCGACACATAGGTGATGACGGGCGGAACGTCCCAGCCCATCTCGGCACCGTTGCGGGTGACCACGGCATCGACGTCGGCGGCGAGCGCGCGGTTGAGGTTCTCGGTGATGCCGCCGCCGGTGATGTGGGCAATCGCG
This sequence comes from uncultured Collinsella sp., assembly GCA_934655835.1. Next base: position 1,019 of record CAKUHM010000202.1, read on the forward strand.
TGAACGTTGGCGCCGCCACGGAGCAGCTCCAGAATCGGCTTCACATAGATGCGCGTGGGAGCCAGTAGAGCGTCGGCGAGCGATACGCCACCGAGCTCCTCGAGCGGGCGGCTCAGCTCCTCGGCCTTAGCGGCGGCCTCGGGCGTACCCGGCTTGATGCCGTCGACGCCGATGACCTTGCGCACGAGCGAATAGCCGTTGGAGTGCACGCCGGTGGAAGGCAGACCCAGGATCACATCGCCGGGACGTACGTTCGCGGGATCGAGCATCTTGGGACGATCGACAACACCCACGGTAAAGCCGGCGAGGTCGTAGTCGGCAGGGGCCATAACGCCCGGGTGCTCGGCCATCTCGCCGCCCACGAGCGCGCAGCCCGCAAGCTTGCAGCCGTCGGCCACGCCCTTGATGATCTTTGCCATGTGCTCGGCCTCGATATGGCCGATGGCGACGTAATCCAGGAAGAACAGCGGCTCGGCGCCCGAAGCCAGAATGTCGTTGACGCACATGGCGACCAGGTCCTGGCCCACCGTCTCGTGACGGTCCATAATCTGGGCGAGCACGAGCTTGGTGCCAACGCCGTCGGTGCCGCTGATCAAGATCGGGTCTTCCATATCCTTAAGCGCGGCGGCCGAGAACAGGCCGCCAAAGCCACCGATACCGCCGATGACCTCGGGGCGGTTGGTGTCCTTGACCATCTGCTTAATAGCGTCGACGGCGCGGCCGCCCTCGGCGGTATCGACGCCGGCGTCCTCATACGTCACATGCTTGCTGTCGCTCATCTGAGCCTTCCTCTCCCACTACCGTGGCGCCGCACGGGCGCCAAACGGTGCTCATAGTTGCGTTTGATTCGGCGCGCGTCATAACAACACGCACCGTCATATCAACAAAACAGCAGGTAAAACCTACCAAAATAAACCTGTCCCTTTTTGGCAGGTTTTAGGCCTCGCCGTGCTCCTCTTCCCAGCTGCGATCGACGTATTTCTCGACCACGGCGTCGTCGTCAAAGTGCAGCGGCTTATCCAGGTTGCGAGGCTTAAAGCCCTCCATGAACTTGTCGCGGCCAAAGCTCTCGGGAATCGCCACGGGATAGCGGCCGGTAAAGCACGCATCGCAGTAGCCGCCCTTGGGCATGACCTTCAGCAGGCCCTCGACTGAAAGGAAGGCCAGCGAATCGGCGCCGATGTACTCGCAAATCTCTTCGACCGTCTTATTGGCGCTGATAAGCTGCGACTGCACGTCGGTATCGATGCCGTAGAAGCACGGCCAGATGACCTCGGGCGAGTTGATGCGAATGTGAATCTCCTTGGCACCGGCGTTACGCAGCATCTTGACGAGCTGCACCATGGTGGTGCCGCGCACGATGGAGTCGTCGATGACGACCAGGCGCTTGCCCTCGATGTTGTCGCGCAGCGGGTTAAGCTTCATGCGCACGCCCATGGCGCGCAACTCCTGCGTAGGCTCGATAAACGTACGGCCCACGTAGCGGTTCTTGATAAGGCCCTCGCCAAAGGGAATGCCGCTCTCGTGCGAATAGCCCTCTGCGGGCGGCAGGCCGGAGTCGGGCACGCCAATGACCAGGTCGGCCTCGACGGGCTCCTCGTGTGCCAGCTGGCGACCCATGTCGTAGCGGCAGGCGTAGACGCTCTTGCCGTTCATGATGGAGTCGGGGCGAGCGAAGTAGACCTGCTCAAAGATGCAGTTGGCGGGCTCTTCGGCAGCGGGCACGCCCTGCTCGGACACGAGGCCCTCGGCGCTGATGCGCAGAATCTCGCCGGGACGGACGTCGCGGACGTACTCGGCGCCCACGATATCGAGCGCGCAGGTCTCGGAGGCAACGACCCAGCCGCCGGCACGGGTGACATGGGTGGCAGCGTCGACCGTCGAGGCCTCGTCCTGCGACGGCAGCTGCGAAACGGACGCGGCGTCGGCCTGATCCAGACCCTCGTCGACCAGCTTGCCCAGCACGAGTGGGCGAATGCCGTGCGGGTCGCGGAAGGCATAGAGCGCCTGCTCGTTGATGAGCGTCATGGCGTAGCCGCCGCGCACGAGTTCCATGGTCTTGCGAATGCCCTCGCGCAGATGGCCCGTGCGCTGGGTAAAGTAGCCGATGAGCTTGGTCGCGACCTCGGAATCCGAGTTGGAGAGGAACGGCACGCCGAGCTCGATCAGCTGGCGGCGCAGCTCGTCGGTGTTGACGAGGGTGCCGTTGTGCGCAAGCGCGATGATGACGCTATTGATGGTAGAGAGGTGCGGCTGAGAGGCTTCCCAGCTCTTGGCGCCGGCGGTGCCGTAGCGCACGTG
>CAKUHM010000203.1 GCA_934655835.1 uncultured Collinsella sp.
GCATATTACCTGGTGACGGGCAAGAACCCCGATGCGGACTTCTTTACCGATGTGCGCGGCCTGGACGGCTGGAAAGAAGCCGTCGCCGATATCGATGGCACCAAGGTGCGCGTCGCCGTGGCGCACGGGCTGGGTAACGCCGCCCGCCTGCTCGACGCGATTCGCGACGGCCGTGCGAGCTATGACTTCGTCGAGGTCATGGCGTGCCCGGGCGGCTGCGTCGGTGGCGGCGGTCAGCCCATCCACGACGGCTGCGAGCTGGCGGCCGAGCGCGGCCAGGTGCTGTGGGGCCTGGATGCCGCTGCGGACATTCGCTTCTCGCACGAGAACCCCGATGTTCAGGCGTGCTACCGCGAGTTTTTGGGCGCGCCGCTCTCGCCGCTGGCCGAGGAGTTGCTGCATACCGACCATCACGCCTGGTCGATGCCTAACGAGGGGAAGTGCTAACGATGCGCGCGTTTGATGTTGAGATGACGCGCCGGGGGTTGGCCTCGGCGCTCGCCGTGGGCGCGTTGTCGCTTGCGCTCGCGGGCTGTGGCGGCGGGGCTGTCGGTGCCGGGTCCGCCGCGGGCTCGGCTGCCACGGACGGCGCCGGTGCTGCTGCGGAGCCGGTTGAGGTGCACGTCGCCTCGCTCAAGGGCCCGACGTCGATCGGTCTGGTGAGGTTTATGGACCAGGCGGCGAGCGGCGAGACGGATAACGAGTTCGACTTTGCGATCAGCGCCGCAGCCGACGAGATCGTGCCCAAGGTCATTCAGGGCGATGTCGATATCGCCCTAGTGCCCGCCAACGTGGCGAGCGTGCTCTACAACAAGACCGAGGGCGCGGTGCAGGTCATCGACATCAACACGCTGGGCGTGCTGAATGTGGTGACAGGCGATGCGAGTGTGGCCTCGTTTGGCGATCTGGCGGGCCATACCGTCTATATGACGGGCAAGGGCACCACGCCGGAGTACGTCATGAACTACCTGCTGGAGCGCGCGGGCCTGACCGGCCAGGTGACGCTCGAGTTTAAGAGCGAGCCCACCGAGGTGCTGTCGGCCCTGCTTGCCGACCCGTCCGCCGTGGGCGTGCTGCCGGAGCCGTTCAAGACCGCTGCCATCGCCAAGAGCGAGGGCAAGCTGTCGGCGCCGGTGAGTCTGACCGACGTGTGGGACGAGCTGGCGGGCGACACGGGCTCGCGCCTGCTGACGGGCGTGACCGTGGTGCGCCGTGCGTTTGCCGAAGAGCATCCCGAGGCCGTGGCGGAGTTCTTGCGCTGTCACGAGGCGAGCGTTAAGGCCGTCAACGCGGCACCGGCGGACTGGGCGCAGGCCGTGGTCGATGCCGGTATCGTGGACAACGCCAAGATCGCCGAGAAGGCGATCCCCGGGTGCATGCTCGTGTGCCAGACGGGCAAGGATATGAAGGCGGCACTTGGCGGGTACCTGCAGGTGCTGGCCGATGCGGACGCGAGCGCCGTGGGTGGTAAACTTCCGGCTGACGATTTCTACTACATGGAGTAGCCCGTGCGTGCGTTTGCTCGACAAATGACAGAGCGTGTGAAGGCGGTGGCGGCAGCAGGTGCCGTCGCCGCCTTTTGGCTTGCCGCGTGGATGCTGGTGGCGGCGCTGGTGGCGCAGCCGCTGATTTTGCCGGGGCCGGGTGCTGTTGCCTTGGCGCTGCTGCGCCTGGTATGCGCTGTCGGTACCTGGGCGATTTTGGCGGGCTCGGGCGTACGGATTCTGGGCGGGCTGGCGCTTGCCGCAGTGTGTGGTGGTGTACTTGCCGGGATTTCGTCACGTTCGCGGGCGTTTGCGCACCTGGTGGCTCCGGCGCTGTCGTTTGTAAAGGCGACGCCGGTCGCCTGCGTGGTGGTCCTGCTGCTTATCTGGCTGGGGTCGGCGCGCGTGAGCATCGCGGCAGTCTTTTTGATGGCGCTGCCGGGTGTGTATTTTTCGCTGTTCGAGGGCTTGGCACAAGTGGATAAGCCGCTGGAGCAGATGTTCCGCCTGCATGGTGTGCGGGGATGGCGACTGTTTTGCGCCCATACCTGGCGCGAGGTCCTGCCGTTTGTGCTTTCGTGCGCCCGTGCCGTGATTGGCATGAGCTGGAAGGCCGGCGTGGCAGCCGAGCTGATCGGCATGGCGGCAGGCACCGTGGGCGAGCGCATCTATCAGGCAAAGCTTTTGATTGAGACGGCTGATCTGCTGGCGTGGACCGTGCTGGTCGTTGCCGCCTCGTGGGCGTGTGAGCGCGTGCTGGTGTGGCTGCTGCGGGTTTCGGGACCCGTCGCGTGGCGCGCGGCCGTGCGGGCGCATGGGCGCGGCGCTCGCGGGCGTGCGGGGTCTGCGAGCGATGGCGCTGCAGCGGAGCTTGCGCTTGCCGTGGGCGATCGCGCGCCCTGGGCGCCGGCGCTCGACGGTCTGGAGCTCAACGTGCCTGCGGGTGGGCGTATCTGTGTGATGGGCGCTTCGGGCATGGGCAAGTCGACGCTGCTTTCGTTGGCAGCGGGGGAGTGCGCGCCGTGCTCGATGGTGTTTCAGGATGCGCGCTTGGTCGAGTCCGCCTCGGCGCTGGATAACGTGCTGGTGTGCGCCGATGCATGCGTGGATGCTTCGAGCGCCGCGGCATTGCTGCGCCTGCTGGTGCCGGGAATCGATGTGTATGCGTGCGCGGCCGAGCTTTCGGGCGGGCAGCGCCGTCGCGTCGAGATCGCCCGCGCCCTGCTGTGCCCGGGCGGTGCCGTTATTCTGGACGAGCCCTTTACCGGCCTGGATGCCCCCGCGCGCGATGCGACGGCCAAGACTGTGCTCGACCTGCTCGACGGCCGTATGCTGTTGCTTGCCACGCACGATGTCGCCGATGCTCAGGCCCTCGATATCTCGGACATCATCACGCTCTAAATACTGACTCAACAACAAAATGATTCGTTTTCCTCCGTCCCCATAGGGTCGGTTGTGGTATTCTATCTGCGGGGTAATACTTAGAAATACCAAGTAATACCAACGCCGCAGAAACAAACTCCGGATGCGGGCCAATCGGGTTGCCTTCACAGCCCGTCGCCCAGCCGCGTGGCCCGCATCTATCCGCACTACCGTCGTTTCAAAAAGGAAGCGCCATGGCAGAACACATGACCCCTGTAGTCGCGAAGGTCTTGCCCGAGGAAAAGGCGGCCTTCGCGGCGGCAACCCAGCTCGTGGGCACCACGCCGTCCAACGCCATCCGCATGTTCATCGCCGCGTTCAATCGCTGCGGCACCTTCCCGTTCGACATCTCGCCCAGCGGGGCCTTTGGCAAAGACTGTCCCCAACAACTAGTCGTTAAA
>CAKUHM010000204.1 GCA_934655835.1 uncultured Collinsella sp.
TCAACGTCGGCCTTAAGCTCGCCCTTGGCGTTAACCGTCACAGTCACCTTGAACGTGGCAACGTTCTTGCTGTAGGTGATGCCACCGGCGTCGCCCTTGACCTCGCGGACCTCATAGGTGTACTCGCCCGGCTTGTCGTAGGTGATCTCGCCGAAGTCAATGGCAGCCTTGCCCTTGCCGTCCGGGTCGGCCCTGTGCACGGTCGCGTCCGTGGACGCAGGCATCGGAGCGTCGTTCTCAGACGTCGCAGAGAGTTCAAACTTAAACTCATCAGCATCCGTCCAGTCGCGGCCCTCGAGCACCTTGGTCAGGCCAAAGCTGGCCTTGGTATCCACCGTTGCCGGCGTCATGTCGTACTTATAGCTGATTTTGCCGTTGTTGCCCAGGTAGGAGTTGACATGCGTCGCGCTCGTCTTGGCGGACATGTTGTTCCACTTGGGATTGAGCACGTCGGAGGCGGTACCGGTGTTGTTGCCGCCCACGCTCTCCTTAGTGGTGTGGAGCTCATCGATAAAGGCCAGGCGTGCGGTTCCCACAGTAAACACCAAGTTACCGTTCTCGTCGGGAACAATAGCGCCGTCGAACTTCGCGGCGTCGCCGCCGATAAATTCGATGACGTCGGTGGCGGGCTTGGCCTCGTCGTTCTCGCCCTGCTCCTCAAACTCATCCTTGTAGTAATACTTACCGTCAGCAGTCAGCGAGCCCGTTGCCGGCTTCGTGCATTCCTCATCCGTGTAAATGTGCGTCTGCTTCTGGAAGTAGTAGTAGCGGTTGGTGTTGGCCGGCTCAAAGGTCGCAACCGTGTTGCCCAGCGCGCCGGCAGCCCACTTGTTCGCGTAGAAATTCACGGTCTCGGTGCCGTCGACGACGGTCGTATTATGCCCGATGTAGTCCTTGAGCCCCGTGACCTTCTCGGGCGTAAACAGATTGTCGAGTGCGTCGCTCTTCACGCTCGAGGCGTACTTCACGCGGATAGGCTGAGCGCTGTCGACCGTGAGCTTGCCGTCTTCGTTCTTAAAGTGGCTCTGCGGAATCAACGACGCAGGAATGCTGACTGTTACGATATCGCCCTTCTGGGGATTGTTCTCGCCAGCGCGCTGCACGGTGATGAGCAGGTCTTTTGCCTTGCCGGTGAACTCGTACGTGTCGGTATTGGTTTCTTTGTTGAACATCTTGTTCGGCTTGGTAAACGACTCGCCGTTGATGACGACCTCGGTGAAGCTGTCAACCTGCATAAAGTCGCCCAGCTCATCGGTAAACGTGATGTAACCGGACTTGGTCGCGTCGTAGCCCTTATCAATTTTGGTTGGATGGGGCGGCTCCGATGTGATGGCCTTTGAGATGTCGTCGAAGACCTTCTTGAGCTGATCGGCGTTGGTTGCCGACTTGTAGTAGTCGGAGTTTTCCGCACACGTGCCGTGAGTGTTCCATGCCGTAGCATTGGGGTAGTTGCTCGACACGGCCTGCATGAATTTGTTCTCTTGGCTTGTCTTCGAATTTTGGACACTGGCTTTGGGGTCCGCACCGTTAAAGATGCCAATGGTATAGACGGTAGCCTTGCTGTCCTTCATGTTCTTGGCAGCCGTCACGGCTTTGTTGGCGACTTCCGAATCGAATTTGCTCTGCTTTGTTGGCGTACCGTCAGTAAAGAACACAACAATCTTCTTGGCGTCCGCGCGACCAGAAGTGATGCCCTCGGCCAGCTCTAGGCCATAGTCGGCGCGCGTGGCACCGTCGGGATCGATGCCATTGATGGCTTTCGTAAGATTAGCCACGTTGCCACCGGAACAATCGGTCAGATCCTTGATTATTTGTGAATAGTTGTGCCAATACGACCCATCAAAGTACTTGTCATCGCCGGTCGTTTTAGTTTCCTTGCCCGCGAACTTAACGATGGCAACCTTATGCTGCCTATCCACGCCCTCGATACCCTCGTTTTGCTTGGCGATGATATCAATAAAGCTGTTCGCAGCGTTCTTCAGCGCGACGATACGCTTGGTGGAATCTCCTCCGCCCATTTCACTATCCATCGAGCCAGAGACATCCAGCACCATCACGATATCGAGCGGTGTGGTGACCGTCTCGGTCGAATTGGATGTCGAAGACATCGCCGAAAGCGTAGTCAGAAAATCCGACTCTTCGTCTTCTCCGGTTGCCATGACCGTTTTGTCGGTCCAGATTCGACCGACGTTTTGAGTCGTCACCTTATTGCCGCTGTGGCCGGCCGCCCAGATTTCCCAGCGTCCGCTGGTGTCGGGGTCGACGACCGTCGGTCCGCTCACTGTCGGCCCGTCCATTCCTGTGCTGGACCTGGCGTTGGCCTCGGGCAGCATGGCGAATGCTGCGGCTGGCAATACCAGCACTACGGCAAGTATCACCGCCAAGAGACCCCTCGTGTACTTACCCATCGTGTCTCCCTTCTCGCAGGATCAGACCTTGCATCAGCCTAAAGTTACGGAATGAGACACAGTTAGGGCAGGTGACACACGTTCCAGATTCGGTTTTGGGTGTGAGACAAATGTCTCACCAAAGTTGAGACACAGCGTTTTCGCAGGAAAACGGGTGCGACTCGGAGCCATCAGGCCAAAATGACCCGTTTTCCTCCGTCCTTGGGGGATCAAGGGCTGTTACGGATATGGTGCCATTTCAAAACTATGCCGGATTACGGGGCTAAAGCCGGAACCCTCATCCATGCCCCCTATTTTTGAAAAATGGCAGTCAATCTACCTGCGATTTTGTTTTTGTGATTTTCCGTATGGTCGGAGGTTCGCTATCCAGCCCCGTAAACCGACATAGTTTTGTTCGTGGCAGCCCAACCGCGCGTTCACGCGCGGGGCCGGTGGGGCAATTTTGCCCCGCCGGCCCCGTCTTCGCGCTATTCCGGCTTGGTTTCTACCGTGGGAGTCTTGTCCGCCGCAACTGGGGTACGGGCGGCGTCCATACTCAGGCAGTGCTTGGGGCAGCTTTCGATGCATTCGCCGCACACCACGCAGGCGTACGGGTCGATCGACCAGGTGCCGCCCTTGCGATCGACCGCGAGCGCGCCCGCCGGGCAGCGGCGCGCGCACATGCCGCAGCAAATGCACACGTTCATGTCGTTGACGATGTGCCCGCGCAAGCGCTCGGGCGCCGCCAGCTTCTCCTGCGGATAGCACACCGTGACCGGCTGCTTGACCATAGAGCCCAAGGCCGTCTTGGCAAATGTCAGTAAACTCATGCCGCGCCTACCTTTCCGTGCAGCTAATGCAGGGGTCGATGGTCAGGATAATCATGGGCACGTTGGCGATGAGCACG
>CAKUHM010000205.1 GCA_934655835.1 uncultured Collinsella sp.
AAAGACCGTGAACCTTTTGTGGGACGCGCGGCGCCGTGGTACCATAGCCGAGTTTGTTGTCTTGGTCGGAAACCAAGACGCCTTATGCGCTGATCGGTAACCAGCGCCTGACCAATAAGGAGTCCTACCATGAAGCAGGGTATCCATCCCCAGTATGTCGAGTGCACGGTGACGTGCTCCTGCGGCAACACCTTCAAGACGCACGCTACCGTGTCCGAGATGAAGGTCGAGCTTTGCAACGAGTGCCACCCGTTCTACACCGGCCAGCAGAAGTTCGTCGACACCGGTGGACGCGTCCAGCGCTTCGCCGACAAGTTCGGTGGCGCCGCTGCCGCCCAGCTCAAGAAGGCTGAGGAGGCCAAGGCTGCCAAGGCCGCCAAGGCTGCTGAGGCCGAGGCCGCTCGCAAGGCCGCCGCTGAGGCCAAGGCTGCCGAGAAGGCCAAGCGTGCCGCTAAGTTTGCCGAGGAGGCTGCCAAGCAGGCCGCCGAGGCTCCCGCAGAGGCTCCCGTCGAGGAGGCCGCTGCCGAGGCCGAGACCACCGAGGCTGCTGAGTAAATAGCTCGCCGCGGAATCGCTCGCATTCATGGCTAAAGGGCCGTGCATCCGTTTGGGTGCGCGGCTCTTTTCTTTTTATTGGCGCAAACCAACCTGCCCCCATTGCACCAGATTGGTGCGAAGGGGGCGGGTTGGCTTGCACCAAATGGCAGAGAGACGGCGTTTTCCCAGATAAAAGCTGCCAAAATAAACCAGTCCCTTTTTGGCAGGTTGGTCGTAGTTATTACGTGGCGGTTGAGGTCGACCGCATAGGGTGCGCCCTGTTTGGCTAAAGTACAATTATCTGTGTTTAACTCGCTCGGAGCTGCATAGCACGGGCGATGGCCAAAAAAGGAAAACCACATGGGATTCATGTCAAAGCTGCTGTCCTTTGGATCCGATAAGGACCTTAAGCGCTACTACAAGATCGTCGACCAGATCAACGGTCTTGAGCCCCAGTTTGAGAAGATGACCGAGGAGGAGCTCCGCGGCCAGACCGATAAGTTCCGCGAGCGCTACGCCAATGGCGAGTCGCTCGACGACATGCTCCCCGAGGCCTTTGCCACCGTGCGTGAGGCTTCCAAGCGCACCATGGGCATGCGTCACTTTGACGTGCAGCTCATCGGCGCCATGGCGCTTCACGAGGGCCACATCGCCGAGATGAAGACCGGCGAAGGCAAGACCCTCGTCTCCACCCTGGCCGGCTACCTCAACGCTATCGCCGGCAAGGGCGTGCATGTCGTTACCGTCAACGATTACCTGGCCAAGCGCGACTCCGAGTGGATGGGCCGCATCTACAAGTACCTGGGCATGACCGTCGGCCTGCTGCAGAACAATATGCCGCTCGAGCTCAAGCGTCCGGCCTACCAGGCCGATGTCACCTACGGCACCAACTCCGAGTTCGGCTTCGACTACCTGCGCGACAACATGGTCACCCGCCCCGAGCAGCGTGTTCAGCGCGGCCACAACTACGCCATCGTCGACGAGGTCGACTCCATCCTGATCGATGAGGCACGCACCCCGCTGATCATCTCGGGCGCCGGCACCAAGTCCGCCAGCACCTACAAGGACTTTGCGCGTGCCGTGCGCGGCCTGGAGCGCGGCGAGGACGTGTCCCACGACATGCTCACCGCCACCGAGGACGTTGAGCCCACGGGTGACTACGTCATGGACGAGGCCAAGCACACCATCGCCGCCACCGAGCGCGGCCTTAAGAAGATCGAGCGTCGCTTGGGTATCGAGGACATCTACGCCGACCTCTCGGGCCAGCTCGTCAACCACCTGCAGCAGGCGCTGAAGGCCCAGTACATGTTCCACCGCGACAAGCAGTACGTGGTCACCAACGGCGAGGTCAAGATCGTCGACGAGTTCACCGGCCGCATCATGGAAGGTCGCCGCTACTCCGAGGGCCTGCACCAGGCTATCGAGGCAAAAGAGGGCGTGCTCGTGCGCGAGGAGAACCAGACGCTGGCCACCATCACCCTGCAGAACTATTTCCGCCTGTACGACAAGCTCTCCGGTATGACCGGTACGGCGCTCACCGAGGACGCCGAGTTCCGCGAGATCTACAAGCTGCCCGTCGAGGTCATCCCCTCCAACAAGCCCGTGCAGCGTGTTGACCACGAGGACCTGGTGTACCGCACCATCCAGGCCAAGTACAACGCCGTTGCCGACGATGTCGAGCAGCGTCACGCCAAGGGCCAGCCGGTCCTGGTGGGCACCGTCTCCATCGAGAGCTCCGAGAAGCTTTCGGCCGCCCTTGCCAAGCGCGGCATCGCGCACGAGGTCCTCAACGCCAAGCACCACGAGCGCGAGGCCCATATTGTCGCCCAGGCCGGACGCTACGGCGCCGTGACCATCGCTACCAACATGGCCGGTCGTGGTACCGACATCCTGCTGGGCGGCAATCCCGACGAGCTGGTGCGCGAGCGCCTTGAGTACGAGGGCCTGACTATGGAGGACGTGACGCCCGAGCAGCTCGAGCAGTTTAACGCCGAGGCCAAGGAGACCTGCAAGGCTGAGCGCGAGCGCGTGCTCGCCGCCGGCGGCCTGACCGTCATCGGCACCGAGCGCCACGAGTCCCGTCGTATCGACAACCAGCTGCGCGGCCGCTCCGGCCGTCAGGGCGATCCGGGCGAGACCCAGTTCTACCTGTCGCTCGAGGACGACCTCATGCGCCTGTTCGGCGGCGACAAGATGGACCGCGTCTCCAAGATGATGGTCACGGCCGACATGGGCGACGACATGCCCATCCAGCACAAGATCATCTCCAAGGCCGTCGAGAGCGCCCAGCACAAGGTCGAGAGCATCAACTTCTCCATGCGTAAGAGCGTCCTTGAGTACGACGACGTCATGAACAAGCAGCGCCAGGTCATCTACGCCGAGCGCAACAAGATCCTGGACGGCAAGGACCTGACCGATCACATCACCGAGGTCATGCACGACACCGTGTACCGCTGCGTGCAGGAGTTCTGCACCAAGGACAGCCACGAGGGCGAGCGCGATCTGGAGGGCCTGCGCAAGTGGGTCGTGGAGCTCACCGGTCATATCGACACGCCCAAGTTCCCCGACGAGGACTTTGAGGCCCTGGCGGCCGACGTTCTGGCCTACGTCGAGAAGTGCTACAACATGAAGGCCGAGCGTCTGGGCGAGGACCTGATGCGCGAGCTCAACACCCAGGTCATGCTGCGCGTCATCGATACCCGCTGGATGAACTACCTGCAGGAGATGGACTACCTCAAGACCGG
>CAKUHM010000206.1 GCA_934655835.1 uncultured Collinsella sp.
CGTGCCCACGCGCGCACGGTCGCCCTGCGCACGCTTAACAATCCACTCGACCATCTGCATCCGCCCCCACGGTACTACCTATATATCTATTGCTCAAACGGATTGTAGTGTAGCCACTTTGTCCCCCAGATACAAAAAGGCCGCAACCCACACGAGCCACGGCCCTGGAACACGACAAAGGGATCGCCCTTTGTCGCACAGGTTTATGCGCTTACTTCAGCAGTGCTCGCCACTGTTTCGGGCAAATCGGCTCCGTCTTCTGCCGCCTGCCCCTTCGCCGGCACCACGCCAAAGCAGTAGCTCAGCGCCGCAGACACCGCAAATGCCACACTGCCGGCAGCGCAGCACCACAGCAGGTTCGAGATGCCGCCCGTGGCAAAGCCAATGACCATGAGGACGTTCGTCATGCCGATGGTATAGGCCGTAACGTGGCCCACGGCCGCAACAAGGCCTCCGACGGCGCCGCCAATGGCCATGCACGTCAGGCACCTGCCATATTTAAAGCCGCAACCGTACAGCGCCGGCTCGCTTACGCCGCCAAGAACACCCGAGATTGAATAGCCCAGCATGAGCGCCTTCTCGTCCTTATCCGCAACGCGGAGCGACGCGCCAAAGGGCATGCCCCAAACGGCGAACGTTGCCATCGTCGCGGCGATCAGAATGCACGAATCCGTTCCCACACTCATAAACTGCGCATAGGCGAGCGATAGGACAACGTTGCTGACGCCGGCGATCTTAAGAAACTCCCAGCCCGCGGCAAGCCCCATGAGCGTGAGCAGCGACACGATGCCACCGGAATTGCCAAGCATAAACATAAGCTGGCCCAACAGCATGCCCAGATAGCTGCCCGCCGGCGCCGTAATACACAGCGCAACCGGAACCATGACGAGCATGGTTGCAAACGGAACGAACGAAAACGCCACGGCCTTAGGGATAACGCGCTGAAAGAAACACTCCACTCGCCATAACACGGGCACCGAAATGAGAACCGGAATAACAGTCGTCGTGTAATCGTTGACCGGTGCGGGGAGCAGCCCATACACGGAAGTCATCGATGCCCCCGTCGTCGAAGCGGCATCGACGAGCTTAAGCAAATCGGGCGCAATCAATACGCCGCCCAGCATCATGCCCAGCTGCTCCGAGCAACCGAGCTGGCGGGCGGCCGCCCAACCAAGATAAATGGGCAAAAAGTAGTAGCCGGCGTTATAGAGCCAGCTGTAGAACAGGCGATAGATTTCGGAATCGGCAGACCACAGGCCCAGCATGCCTTCGCCCATAATGACGGCGACGGTGCGGAACAATGCCGCGCAGACAATAAACGGCAGCGCCGACATCATGCTTTTGGACAGATAGTCCACCACGGCCATGGCGTTTGATGAAACCGTCGTTGTAAACGAGGTGTTAGAAACTTGTGACATGGAACGCCTTTCCCAATGTGACATGCGGGCTGTCCCTTTGTCACATAGTGCGGTACTGACCGATCGAACGGTATTTTTCGTAGCGAAGATTGGTGAGCTCATCGACATCGAGCGCACCCAATGTGTCAAAGGCGGCGAATGCCGAGGACATGACGGCGCCGGCGATCTCCTCATGCGACAGGCCCCTATCGTCAACGATGCCGTCGATGATGCCGAGCGCCAGCAGATCGGGGGCCGTGAGCTTAAGCGCCTCGGCGGCCTCATTCGCGCGCTCGGTATCCTTCCACAGGATCGACGCACAGGCCTCGGGGCTCACGACCGAATAGGCCGAGCTCGAGAGCATCAGGATGCGGTCGGCCACGGACAGCGCCAACGCGCCACCAGAGCCGCCCTCGCCTGTCACCACCGAGACAATCGGCGTCTTAAGGCCGCTCATCTCCATGAGATTCTGGGCAATCGCCTCGCCCTGGCCGCGCTCCTCGGCACCGATGCCGCAAAACGCGCCCGAAGTATCAACCAGGCACAGAACCGGCCGGCCAAATTTCTCGGCTTGGTGCATCAGGCGACGTGCCTTGCGGTAGCCCTCGGGATGCGCCATGCCAAAGTTGCGACGCATGCGCTCTTTGGTCGTGGTGCCGCGCTCGATGGCGATAACCGTCACGGGACGTCCGTCTTTCCAGCCGATGCCGCCCACCACGGCAGCATCGTCGCCAAAGTAGCGGTCGCCGTGCAGCTCTACGAATCCGTCGAGACCCAACGAGATCATCTCGCCTGCCGTGGCGCGGTTCGCCGAGCGAGTCTGTTTGACGATTTCGAGCGCGCTTTTTGGTACGGCCGAGCGCTTAAACAAGTGTCCCAGCTTTTTGCCGCGACGACCCGTATGCACGATCTCATGCGGTGCCCCCAGGCCGGGCGCGTGCCCTTCGTGCAGCGCCAGCAGCTCGCCTACCGTGAGCGCAATCTCACCACGCGGAACAACGGCATCGCAAAAGCCGTGCTCCAGCAAAAACTCGGAGCGCTGGAATCCCTTGGGCAGGCGCTTGTGCATGTTCTGCTCGATCACGCGCGGGCCGGCAAATGCCGTCAGAGCATCGGGCTCGGCCAGGATGATGTCGCCCTCCATGGCAAAGCTCGCGGTTACGCCTCCGGTCGTAGGGTCGGTGAGCACCGTGATATACAGGCCGCCCGCCTCGCCGTGGCGCCTAACCGCCGCAGAAATCTTGGCCATCTGCATAAGCGAGGTCACGCCCTCTTGCATGCGCGCACCACCCGAAACGGTAAAGCCGACAACTGGCAATCCCAGCTCGGTCGCACGCTCAAATGTGCGACAGATCTTCTCGCCCACCACGGAACCCATCGAGCCCATCATAAAGTTGGCGTCCATAAAGAAGAGCGCCGTATCGCAACCGCAGATCTTGCCCCTGCCGCACACGACGGCATCGCGCTCGCCCGAACGCTCGCTCACGCTCTTGAGCTTGTCGGCATAGCCGGGAAACGAGAGGAAGTCCTCTGACGCCAGTTCGGCATCCCACTCCTCAAAGGTACCCGCGTCGACCGTCATGCGCATGCGCGCGCGACCGCTCACGCGAAAATGCTTGCCGCAACGGGGGCACACCTCGAGGTTGTCGTGCAGGCGTGCCTCATCTATCACACGGCGGCACTCCGGACACTTGATAAACACGTGGCGCGCGGGAAACTCGGCGCACGACTCGGTTATCGGCCCCTCAAGGACATTGACCGCCTTCGCTTTTCTATTCATCAGCATAGAGATGCCCCATCAGATCGGTGTGATACATGCCCGACAAGAACTCGTCGTTCGCCAGCACGTCGAGCTGAAGCTCGCTGTTTTCGCTCACGCCCTC
>CAKUHM010000207.1 GCA_934655835.1 uncultured Collinsella sp.
TACTGGTAGTGGGAGGGGTAGAGCATCTCGTCAGCGGTGAAGAAACCCGTCTCCTCGATGACACGCAGATGCATATGGCGGATGGCCTTGACGCCCTCGAGCAAATCGTCGGGAGCCTCGGGATCGGGATTGTGCAGCAGACCCTTGTAACCGGTGCCCTTGGTGCGCGGCTTGTTGGTGTAGACGCGCGGGATGATGATGAGCTTGTCCTTGACCTCTTCGGCGGTCTTGGCCAGGCGGTTCATGTACTCGAGGACCGAATCCTCGCGGTCTGCGGAGCACGGACCGATGATAAGTACCTTGCGCGCGTCCTCGCCGGTAAAGACCTTGGCAACCTCGGCATCGAATGCCTGCTTCTTGGCGGTAAGCTCGGCAGAAAGCGGCATTTCCTCGCGGATCTCCATGGGGATCGGCAGCCTACGTTTGAATTCCATGGCCATACGGGGCCTCCTTGATCAATCGACGGAAACAATTGGCGAATTCTCGAATGCTCGGCATTATCCGCTGTCGCACGCTAAAGTGCAAGCATAGTCGTTTAAGAACGTCCCCAATGACTACCTCTCCGTCCCCGAGGGATTGGGGGTCGTCTGCCGAATGGTTGGTGCGGCGGCCCTGCGGCCATGCAACACTCATAGATGGCCTGACCCAACTTGGAAGGAGCCTCCATGAGCCTTGACAACGTAACCCTGCGCGCCGCCACGCTCGATGACCTGGCCGGCATCGCCGCCATCTACAACCAGCTGTGGTGCAACACGCTGCGCAACCGAGGCGACGTCGAAGCCGCCGATTTCTGTGCGCGCTTTAACATCGCCATGCAGCTGCAGCGCTCCCCCATCGCGCTCGTTGCCGAAGCTGAAGGCCGCATCATCGCCGCTTGCTGCATCGGCATCTTCGAAGACGGCAAACCACGCACCAATCCCACGTGGGAGCCCTGCTACAACGAGATGTTCGCCCAGGCAGCCGAGATGGCAAAGACCGCCGATGCCAAGCTCGAAGGCTCGCTCTTTGGCGATAGCCGCGAGAAGGCAACAGCCGACCGCTTTGCCGCCACGGGCAACGAATATGCCCAGGGCCAGCTCAACCTGATCATCATCGTGCCCGAATGGCAGGGCAAGGGGCTCGGCCGTGCGCTCATCGACCTTGCGCGCGCCGAACTCGCCAAAGCCGGGTGCACCAAATTCTTCCTGATGAGCGACTGCAACTCCGATTGGCAGTTCTACGAGCACCTCAACATGAAGCGCATCTTGGAGGATCACAGCCAGGACACCGGCGACGGATTTATCGTCTATATGTACGGAGGCACGCTCTAAGTACCCCTTCAATCAAGGCGAGCCGGGCACCCGGCCCTTGGCCTCTGCCCAGGAATAACCCAGGGGGCCGGACCGCCCGTCCCTAAACCTGCCCGACAGCGCGATATCTCGTCGCCCGAGCGCGCCCCTCTTTAACGAGTGCGCCTTCCTCAAGCAAACCGTTGATAACCCGCAGCGTCACGTCGCGCCCAGTTCCCAGAGCGTCCGAAGCATCCTGGCGCGTAAAACCGCGGGGCCGCTCAAGGGCAAAGCGAATCAAGGTGCGAGCGTATCCACCACGTCGCTCGTCCGAGACATCCTGTAGCATCGCGGACGCCTTGCACGCAACATCAAAGCCAAGCTCCTCCACGAGCTTGGCACGCACCTCGTGGCCGCAGTCGCCATTCATCGACACGTGCCCCTCTCGCTGCGCTCGCACGGATGCAAACGCCTGCGAAACATCGGGCGGCAGCGCCCCTTCCCGCTCGAGCTGCTCATAATCGCTGTAATCCCCACGCAAGTTGGGACCGCTATTGCCACGAGGCGTCAGATAGGAATTGCGCACGGCGTTGACGTTGGGCAGCGACAACCTAAACATTGCAGGGTAGGCGCAGACCTCGGGTTCCAACCCTTCTGCCTCATAGAGCGCACGGATCCCCTTGAGGCCCGTTCCAAACGCCTCAACCATCCCCAGACGCAAAAAGAGCAGTTGCAGCTTTGGATTCCGAGCGTCCGAGCCGCCCGCAAGCGCCTCCTCGACGCTGATGTGCTGCGGCCCTCCCGCATTGGTAAATTCAAGCGCCGTACGGCTCATCTTGATAAGAGACGCCACCGAAGATTCGTAGTCGCGATGGATAAACAGGTTCAGAATTCCCTCTCGAACAGCCTCGCGGGGATAGTCGTCCTTATCTATGCGATCGAGCCTTCCCGGCACAAAGTACATACGCGTTGCGTTCGATATATTGAGGAACCGTTCGATATCCTCTATCTGCCTGAAGATCGAGCCCTCGCCATCCTGACGGTCGATAAACTCGGTATACGCATCGTCGTTGAAGAGGCCAGCGCGGACTGCAAAGGGGTTTTGGTCAGAGACCAGCAGTGCCAAATTGGTGTAAAAGCCCAGCTCATCGATAAGGCCAAGATTCTTTTGAGAGGTTTGGTCAAACGTAATCTCCGCGCGCCTAAAGACCCGCTCGGCTTCAAAAAACGTCAAGCTCTGTTCATGAGAGCGCGCGGTCTCAAAATAATCGCCGTCGGTGCGCTTGATCATCGAGCGGATCTGGGCCATCTCGATGGGCACGTTGGCAGGACCTAGGCGCCGATATACCCCGGCGGGAACAAATCCCTTCGAGCACAGGCAGTACGGCTTGTGAGGACCCGCTTCCACCTCGATTTTCACCAACGCTGCGCCATCGATGTCCAATGCGGAGACCGTCGTGATTTCAGAAACGTCGGGATACACGCCATCGGTTATTGCATTAGAGCATTGAAGCATGGTGGCATCGATATCGTCCACGCCGACGATGCTGCCAAAATCGTCGATTCCGATATACAAGGTACCGCCATTCGAATTGGCAAACGCCACCACAGCTTTGAGCAGCTTAGGGGTAAATGTGCACTTGAACTCCACGGTCTCACTTTCAACAAGCTGCATGCTACCCCCTATCATCGACTATCGACGATTCTAGACCAACTATCGACGATAAGCAAGGCCCCTGGTACCCTCGCTTAGACCCGAGTGCCCGCGTGCAACGCTGCCCGCCGCACGCAAAAGGGCCCGCCAGCGGGCCCCAGGTCATATCGACACTACCCCGCGTGCCTGCAACCGCCTCTACTTGCAGCGCGCCTTGGGCTGCTGCTGGGTGATGCAGTGGATGTTGCCGCCGCCGTAAATAACCTCGCGAGTCATGATACCGATGACTTCACGGTCCGGATAAGCAGCCTGGATATCCTTGAGCGCCTGGGCGTCATTGGGATCGCCGAACTG
>CAKUHM010000208.1 GCA_934655835.1 uncultured Collinsella sp.
GCGCAGGGTCTCGATATCCTCGGCCGCCTGGTAGGCGTTCTTGTAGCCCATCAAAAAGCCGATGACCATGTCGCGGAAGGGGTAGTCCATGGCGGAATCAAGCTCGGAGCCCTGCAGGTAGCGGCGCAAATGACCGTAACTGACCTTGTTGGAGGCGTCTTCCCAAACTTCGCCGAGCAGCAGTGCGTCAGGCTTTTCGGCAAGTACAGCCTTCTTGATCTCGGCCAGGAAGTCGTCAGAAAGCTCGTCGGCCACGTCAAGGCGCCAGCCATGGGCGCCAGCGCGCAGCCATTTACGGATCACACCGTCCTTGCCCAGTAGCCGCTCGCGTACCAGCTCGGAGCTCTCATTGATGGCGGGCATGTTGCCCACGCCCCACCAGCAATCGTACGAGCCGTCCTCGTGGAAGGTAAACGCATCGCGCCACGGCGAATCCTCGCTCTGCCAGGCGCCCACACCGGGGTAGTTTCCATAGCGGTTAAAGTAGATTGAGTCGTCGCCCGTGTGGTTGAAGACGCCGTCCAGAATAATGGAAATGCCCAGCTTCTCGGCTGCCTGGCACAGCTCGGTAAAGTCCTGTTCGGTGCCCAGAATCGGATCGATCTTGGTGTAGTCAGCCGTGTCGTAGCGATGGTTGCTCGCGGCCTCAAAGATGGGGTTGAGGTAGATGGCCGTAAAGCCCAGCTCGGCAATGCGGGGCAGGTCCTCCTGAATACCTTTGAGCGATCCGCCGTAGAAGTCCCAGGTCTTAATGGAGCCGTCCTCGGCGCGCTCGTAGACAGGCGGCTCGTTCCAGTCCTCGACCATGCGGCGCTGGATGCCCTTACGCGGTTTTTCGACCTCAGCAAGCGTGCGCTCGCGCCAGTGCTCGTCGCGGGCGTAGCGATCGGGGAAGATCTGATAGACCATGCCGCGCTCGTACCAAGTAGGACGGTTCTCGCGGTGCTTATAGACGGTAACCTGGAAGGACGGAACCTCGGCGTAGTCGTAGGTTACGCCCTCGCCGCCGGTGCGACCCTGCGGTGCGCCCAAGCGGACCTCGGGCTGACCCTCGATATTGCATATAAAGCTGTACCAGATTAGACAGGGTTCGGCGCATTCCAGTTCGGCGGTAAAGATGCCGTCGCCCTCGTGCGTCATGGGATACAGAGATTCCCCAATCTCATCGACCCAGGTGCGCAGCGTAAGCGTTGCCTGGTTGGGATCGGCGTCCTCCAAAATCACCGAAAGCGAGAGGGTCGTTCCTGTGGTCACAGCGCCAAACGGAGTGCGAAACTGCGGCAGGCGGCTGTTGTGAATCAATCTCATAGTATGGTCCAGTTCTATACAATCATGGCCAACGGGTCATGGCTTAACGCACAGTTCCTAAGTATATCCGTTGCACTTTAGTTGTATAAACCACAGCCGTTCACTATCGGCGAACGGTTGTGCTAGAAAATCGTTTTACCAAATCAATAGAACAAGAGGGCGTCGCGGTTAACGACACCCTCTTGTTCTATTGAGGATTGGATTTTGAATCGTCCGGATTAGCGGCGCTTGCGGGTTGCCGTTGCCTTGCGGACGGAGGTCTTCTTGGATGGGGCCTTATCCTCGGCCGGAGCGGCGGGGGAGACCGGAGCCTCCTTGGCGGGCTCGACCTTTGCCTCAGCCTTTGCCTCAGCCTTCGGAGCGGCCTTGGTCTCAGCCTTGACCTCGGTAGCCTTCGGTGCCGGTTCGGGCTTTGCCTCGGGCTTGGGCTCTGCCTTGGAAGCTGCGGCCTTGGTCGTTGTCTTCTTGGCCGTCGTCGTGGTGCGCTTGCGCGTGGTGGTCTTGGCGGCCGGCTTGGCCTCAACAGGTGCCTCGGCCTTGGGCTCGGCGGGCGTCTCCTCGACCTTGACGGCCGGCTTTGCGGCAGCCTTCGTTGAGGCGGCCTTGGTGGCCGTAGTCTTCGAAGCCGCAGTCTTCTTGGCAGTCGTAGCCTTAGCCGCGGTCGTCTTCTTGGCAGCGGTCTTTGCCGGAGCCTTTGCCGCGGGCTTGGCCTCAACAGCAGGTGCCTCAGCCGTTGCCTCGGCCTTTACCTCGGGAGTGACTTCAGTCTCGGCGGCCTTCTTGGCGGCAACGGTCGTGCGCTTGCGCGTAGTCGTTGCCTTGGCAGCGGTCGTCTTGGTGGCAGTAGCTTTGGTCGTCGAAGCAGTCTTGGTGGCAGTCTTCGCGGTCGTAGCCTTCTTGGCCGTCGTCTTACGAGTCGTGGTCTTCTTGGCGGCAGGCTTCGCAGCCGGCTTGGCCTCGGGCTCGGGAGCAGCCTCTGCTGTGGCCTCGGCCTTTATCTCGGGAGTAGCCTCAACCCGCTTCTCCTCAACCTTGGGCTCCTCAACAGCAGCAGGCACCTCAGCAACCGCAGCCTTAACAACAGCCGCCGGCCTCTCAATCTCCGGGTGCATAAAGAAGTACAGGTCAAGATACTTATCGGCCGAGCGTGTCCAGCTAAAGTCCTGGCTCATGGCCTGCGTGACCAGCTGGTTCCAGGCATCGCGGTTATCCCAGAACAGACGAGCCGCGCGGAATACCGCATCGCCCATCTCGTCGCCGTTAAAGTTACTAAACGAGAAGCCCGTGCCCTCGCCGGTAAACTCGTTATACGGGATTACAGTGTCCTTCAGACCACCGGTCTCGCGCACGATGGGCAGCGTGCCGTAACGCATGGCGATGATCTGCGACAGGCCGCAGGGCTCAAACTTCGAAGGCATCAGGAACATGTCGGCGGCGGCGTACATGCGCTGCGACAGCGCCGGATCGAACTCGATGCGTGCGGCCATGGTGCCGGGGTACTTGTCCTGGAAATAGCGCAGGCCGTCCTCGTAGTCGCGGTCGCCGGTGCCCAGCACCGCCACCTGCACGCCGCCGGCCAGAATGCGGTCGAGCGCGTACATGACCAGGTCCATGCCCTTCTGGCGCGTCAGACGCGTGACCATGACCATAAGCGGGCGGTCGTCGCGAACCTCGAGCCCCAGCTCTTCCTGCAGCTTGGCCTTGCACACGGCCTTGCCGGAACGGTCTTCGACCGTGTAGTTGGCGGCAATGCGCTTGTCGGTCGCCGGGTCAAAGCCCGCGACGTCGATGCCATTCAAAATGCCCTGCAACGCATAGGAACGCTCGCGCAGCACACCGTCCAGGCCCTCGCCAAACTCGGGCGTCTGGATCTCGTTGGCATAGGTGGGGCTCACCGTGGTGATGGCATCGGCATAGCGCAACGCGCCCAGCATGTAG
>CAKUHM010000209.1 GCA_934655835.1 uncultured Collinsella sp.
CGCGGCCTCGGGCAGGTTGTCGACGGTGCCGCCGTATTCGGTCGATTCACTCGAGGAGTTACCCGTAGTAAAGCCGGCGTTGGCACCAAAGCACAGGCCGCCAAACAACTCGTGCTTTGCGAGCTTCGCGCCCATGACAACGCTGCCGTTCAGCGTAAAGCCGTACTCAAACTCCTGTTCCTCGCCGTCCTCGACTTCGATGGTCTGCTCAATGCTCGCCCCCGACTGCGCGACAGCACCGTTAAACCCATCGTGCGTGTAGGCGCGCGTCACGCCAGGCTTGCCCAGACCAAAGGAATCTTGCACGGGAGCCGTGCCGTTGAGCGCCGTGTAATAGCTGTCGGGTTCTCCCGACCGGTTGGTCAAAAAGTAGCTGAGCGGCGTCATATTGTGCTGTTTGGCAATGCGGTCATAGGCCTCGACATTAACGACCGAGGTCTGCGCGCCGAGCGACACGGGCGCCGCCATCACGCCCTTGCCACCAGTTTCCTCATTTTCGATCTCGTACTCGTAATAGACCATCGGAATCGTGTAGAGCACGGCCTTGTCGCCTTCGCCGGCATGCGACTCATAACTTACGCTGGCGCTCACTGTACGCTCGCTCCGGTAGTCATAGCATCCCTCGGCGGCAAAATCGACTGAAGCATTAATCGCGACCAGGGGCGGACCGGTCTGCACCTCGACGGCAACGCCCAACTCGGCGCCAATGGTATAGCCCTGGGATGTCCCCGTGCTCTTTCCCTCGCCGTATGACGTGCCGCCCAACACCAGATAGCCGTATGCCTGCTCCAGATCCTCAACATAGGGAGCATCCTGCAGCACGGCGAGCACGCGCGGGTTGGTATAGACCTTGTAGCGGTCCTTGTACGTAATCTTGACGCTGTCGTTGTCGACATCGGGCAGCGCGAGCGAGATAAATGTGCCGTAGGTAGTGCCGCGACGGTTGCTCTCGCTAATCACCTGCTCCTCGCCGCGGCGCACCCTTCCGTTCTCGTCGAGCGAAAGATGCGAGGCGGTCATCCAATAGTAGTCATCGTTCTTGCGCAGGTCCTCGTCGCGGTGCTTGCCCACCACGGCGATAAAGCTCTCGTTATAGCGGTCCGAACCCGAGACGCTGCCCGCCTTGACGTCGCTGATCCACACCTGCTCGATACCCTTGTGATCATGCTTGTTGCTGCTGTTGTATTGCTGGCCGCTCATGCTCATGGTTCCGACCATAGAACCCAAGCCCTGGGCCCCGCTCTGCGCCGTGTTGCAGGCAAAGTCGCGGAACACATCGCCGCCCACGAGCACCTCGTCGACCGCCGGCTGCTCGGACAGACCGTCAAGGTTGGCAGTGGCAAGGGCAATAGGTGCCAAGGTGCACGGATAGCGCTTATCCTGAGCACTATCCTTCCATGCGCTGTTGGGCACATGCATCAGTCCATAGGAGGCGAGGAGCCCGTCTCTGTATTCCTTGCAATCGGAAAGTTTGAACTCGCCAGACTCCGAGTCAAAATACGCGTAGCGGTACAGCGCGCCGTACAGCTCCTTGCTGCCGTCATAGGCGTCGTAATCAAAAGCGCTGCGTTGCCAGTCATAGCCCGCAAGAATAAGGCCCGTGACGGTTTCACCCGTCTTCTTTCCTTCTTCATCGTAGGCGGCAAACGTGCCGAACGTCGCATTCGCGGCGACCATGGTCTTGCCGTTCGCGGAGAGGGAGATTGCGCCCGCGTCACCCAGAGCATCGACATGGACGAGCGCACCCTTGGATGCATCCCACGAAAACAGCTCGCAATGCGTCGACTTATCAATATTCTTTTTGCCGTAGGGTGCCGAGACCACGATGGCGAGGTCATCGCAAAAATCGCGATCGAGATCGCCTGCGGCGAGCGAAACGACGGGAGCTGACTGGAGCTGCGTCCACGAGCTGTTCCCGCCCTTGTTGGACGTGGTGTAGTCGGAGGCGCTACCGGCATCGATCTTGACGACGCTCTGCTTCCAGTTGCCGCCCTCCAGGTCGTACATGTCGACTACAGCCTTGCGCACGCCGTCCTCATCGACATAGCAGCCCGCGTAGACAAAAAGCTCATCGACACCGTCGCCATCGACATCGCCCGCCTCGACATCAAAGACGGCGTCGTGCTCTTGTAGGTAGCCGGCGTTCAGATACTTAAAACGGCCTCCGTCCATCATATTGGTGTTGACCGTCACCGGCAGGCGTGTATCGAGAGTGCGCGTGCGCCCGTTGCTAAACGAATAGAGGACCAGCTCAACCTTTCCGGCGTACGACTTGCCGCCGATCGTCGTGGAAGAACTGTCGCCGTAGGCACGAAGCTCGGCAACGCGGCTCTTTTTGCCCGTACTGGCATCGCTGCAGAACTCAACACTTGTGGCGTGAATGCCCGAGAAACCGTTATTGTCGTTGGCGAGCACTGTCGAGGACTCATTGTTGCTCAGGTACGACCAGGTGCCGCCACCGTAGTCGCTATGCTTGTAGAGATCGCTGTTCGTATCGAAATTGTTGACGTTTTGCCAGAACTTTGCGGCGCCCCACACACTTCCATAGCCATCGGTAAGTTTGCTGCTGCCGCCAATGTCGCCGCGCTCGACGTTCTCGAGCTTGTCGCGCAGAGTGTAGCGATTGCCATGGCTACCGTTAGCTGCCATATAGACCTCGCTGCGCGTGGCAAACGTCGTGGGGGTATCGGTGGAATAGGGGCCAACGGTATCGGCCGGAATGTCCTCGCTCGTGCCCAGACCCAGGTCGCTATAGTCCTGCTCGGTCATATCGGTGATTGCGGGCGTGTCGGCCGCCTGGGCAGTCTGGGGCGCGGCCGTGAAGCAGGCAACGCTCGCAGCGATCAACGCAGCAAGCGCCGCCGTCCCAACAAGCGGGATTTTCGACAACCGACGAATGTGGGGGTATGGAACGTGCATGGGAGACCTCGCTTTACTCGAGTGGAGTCGGCTCATTTGCTCAAATGCTACGCCTGACACCCAAAATTCCGTGTCTCATTTTCGCCAACGGCGTGTCTCATTTTTGAGAATCCGAGATGCCACGGAAATCTTATCCCAGCTCAAAGGCCATTTCTGGGATGTATTTTCCGTCGAGTGCCCCATCGGGAAACTGCATCCCATTTCAAGCGTCGATTCTGGGACGCACTTTCCCCTTAGACCCTCAACCGGAAACCGCATCCCACTTTGAGCGCAAATTCCGGGATGCATTTTCCGCTTGAGCCTCATTGGGAAACGGCGTCCCA
>CAKUHM010000210.1 GCA_934655835.1 uncultured Collinsella sp.
CTCCAAGAGGCGCTGGAGCGAGCCGACCGCTCGGAAAAGCAGGTAGCCGCACTCAGGACGGAAGCATGCTTTGTCGAGGGGCTCGAGGCATTTCCGCGCACCCTTGAGGACGAGCTTAAGTTTGCCGCGAACCTCTGGCCCTCGCGCATTTTCGTTTTGCCCGAGGCATACGACTCGGCACGCCGCTATGATTTTGCCGATCTTGATGAGGAATGGCAGATCCTTAAATCCGTAGCGACCGTTATGTGGCAACTCAAGTTTGGGGAGCGCCCGACGGCCGGAGACCTCTATAGCGAGTTTCGAAATCAGACCTCGTTTGACGCCGCGCCGACCGAGACCAAGCTGACTAAAAACGACACCGAGCTCATGCGGCTCCGCCAACGCACTTACAACGGTAAGCAGGTTTGCATCTTGCCGCACATTAAGGGCAACGGTCGCAACCGCCGTGACCCATTCCGTCTGCACTTTTGTTTTGATGACGAGGCGCAGCTAATCGTAATAGGCCACTGCGGCAGCCACCTGCCAACATCAGGAACTGCCAGGCAGTAAGGTGCCGCACCAGCATGGGCGGAGGGTGGCCTCCTACCTCCCCTCCGCCTTCAGCTTTAGCAGCAAATCGCCCAGCTCGGGGCACTTGCTAGAAAGGCGCGTCTGGGTTCGCTCACCCATCCCCCACCGCTGGCGGACTTCCTGGGCGTACGGACTCACGTGATAGTTCCCCTCCATCATCTGCTTGAGCAGCTTGGCGGTCACGCGCGCATCGGCTAGGGCGCTGTGGGCGTGACCCGTCGACTCGTCGAACTCGATGCCAAACCACGTCGCCGCGTCACTCAAAGAAACGCGCCCGTGGCTGCCAACGTCCATGATCGAGGTGTAAAACGCCTGCAGGTCGGCCCAGTCCGTAGGAAATGCGGAAAGGTCGATGTGCTTTGCCTGGCACTCGGTCAAAAGCTGTCGACGGTCCGTCCCGCTCCAGCAAACCACCTGGGCGGAGTAGCGACCAATCCAATCGCTGAGCCTTTTGATCACCATGCAGAGCGGATCGGCCATAGCGGTGTCCACGGCTGATATCCCTGTGAGCTCGCGGACGGGAAACGCAACGCCTTCGGTAAATTCCGTCTGCACAAACTGCGAGAACTCGCCCATAACATTGCCGTGGTAATCGAGCTTGACGGCGCCGACCTCGATAATCTCATTGCGCAGTCCACGGCGCTGGCGCTGCTTTGGCACCGGCGCAAACTCAAAGTCCAGCACAATCTGGCGCGCAAAGTTCGTCGTATCGATAGCCGAGATACCCGGCGTCTTTTCAGCTGACACGGTTATGGCCTCTCTCCGTTGCCTGCCGCTTACTACACTGGCGGCTACATTGCCGTAAGGATAGGCGCTCGTGCGGACATGAAATGACCGATCTGATTAATTTCGTGAAGCTCCTGGCCGCTTTGGTCTCGCTCCTCGCAGCGCTTATCGGACTTTCCGAGGCACTCAAGCAGCATTCGAAGCAAAACAAGAGGGGTCGACGCCGTTAAGGCATTGACCCCTTAAACTGAGTAACGGCGCCGCCCAGCTAACCACAACTTGGGCTGCCGTCGAGTTTATTCTACCCACGGGCGCCAGGTTTAACAAATGGTTTTCAGCCATGAAGGCTCGATGCCTGCTCGTTCAACCACCTGACCACCGAATTGCCCGGATTCCGGGACGCGCTTTCCGTCCCAGGCCTCTACCGGAAAATGCGTCCCACCCTGAGGCTCGATTCCGGGACGCAGCTTCCGTCGACACAGATGACGATCCTCAGCCCATATCACATGCCTTCAAGCATGCGATCCAGAAACACAAAACAGCAGATAGATTGCTCTTTTTCGGAAAAGTACACGTCACTAAACTTACCAAGGCTTCATAACTCGCTACCGTTCACGGTCGCCGATTACCGCCCACCGATTCCAACATGAAATATGTCGCCAAAAGCAGGCCGTCTACCTGCTTGGTCAGATTCTGTTCAGCTTTTGGTCAGCTGAGCGGCAAGTTCCGGCTGATACGTTTTTGCCACCCCAAAAAGGAGGCGGTAGCCCATGGCGCATTGCAACGACCAAATCATCGATCAACTGCTGACCCAAGCCGAACAAGAAGGACGATGCCTGATTCCCCCGAGCACGGCGATCCGAAAAGCGCTCCTTCGGCGCATCGGCGACATGGTCGTCTCCCCCATGCCGGGCATGTTCGCGCTAAAAACGCGCTGGGATGAACTCAACCGGGCGCAACGCCATTGCGAGATTATCCGCGCCCTTGCGATCATCCACCCCGATTGGACGTTCTGCTCGTTTTCGGCCGCCTGCCTGCTGGGGCTCGAGGTCTCGTGGCGACACCTGAATGTCGTGCATGTCTGCAGCGCCACAAAGCCGTCGGCTCGCCCGGGCACGCATATTCAGCGGCACCAGTTTGAGCCGGCCTGAGCAATACGCAGAGCCGGCATATCGGTAACGCCGTCCATCCAAACGGTCACAGATTGCCTGCTGCAAACTGGTTTTGCCGATGGCATGCCCATTGCCGATTCGGCGATCTCAAAGCTCGGCCTTACGCGAGAGCAGTTGATGGAGGCCGTCGAGCAACGAGCGACCGCCCGCAATGGTCGCGCGATTCGTACGGCTCTCACAACGCTTCGATATGCCGACGCCCGCGCCGAGAGCGGCGGGGAATCGGTCGCCCGAGCCGTCATGATCGAGACCGGCTTTGCACCCGACCAGCTTCAATACGAGTTGACGGACCCCTTCGATTCGACCGAGAGCATGCGAACGGATTTTGCCTGGGAGCGCCAAGCTCGGGAGCTCACACTGGGCGAACTCGACGGCTTCGTCAAATACACCGACCAGGCCATGCTCGCGGGGCGCACTACGGCCGAGACGCTCGTTGCCGAACGTCAGCGCGAGGCACACCTCTCGCTCTACGGCCATCCGCTCATCCGCTTTACCATGAACGAAGTCCGCTCGGCAGGGGTCTTGGCGAAGAAGCTGCAAACGGCAGGGGTCAGGCAGACCGCACTACCGACATGGCTCAACGACGTGGACTTGTAGAGGTTGATGAGCAGCGCATTGACGCATCGCATCTCCCCCATCTGGGACACGCTTTCCCATTGACCGCTACAACGGAAACCGTGTCCCAGTCCAAGCACTCAAAACGGGACGCACTTTCCAGATGAAGCCCTCAGCGGAAACCGCGTCACGGAACAGACGCTCGAACTGG
>CAKUHM010000211.1 GCA_934655835.1 uncultured Collinsella sp.
CCATGGGCTCGGGGGCGGTGCAGGTATCGCATTTAACGTGCTCGGTGTCGATCATGCGAGCTCCTCTTCAAAGTTATCGATCAGGTTGTTGCCCAGGCGGACGACGGCGGCGCGGGTGCGCTCGTCGGCGGCAGAGAGCGCGGCGTCCTCCAGCTTGGCGCGGATGAACAGGTCCTCGGCGGCGTTTTGGTCAAGGCCGCGGCAGGCGAGGTAGAACAGCTGCTCGTCGCGGACATGGCCGATGGTGGCGCCGTGGTTGCCGGCGACGTCGTCCTCGTCGCAGAGGATGACAGGGACGGTCTTGTTGTCGACGCCCTTGTTGGCCAGCAGCACGGTCTCGCGCTCGGTGCCGGTTGCGCCCTTGCAACCGTGCACAAGGTCGATGGTGCCGCGGTAGACTTTCTTGGACGTGCCGGTCAGCACGCCGTTGGCGTCGATCTCGCACTCGGTCTTGCGGCCGCGGTGGCGCAGTTCGTAGTTAAAGTCGCGCACCTGCTTGCGAGCGCCCAGGTAATCAGTGTCGATAGTGACCTTGGCGGTGTCGCCCAGCAGGTCGCCGGCAAGGCCGGTGGCGCTGGCGCCGGCACCCAGGACGGTGTGCTGCACGTTGACGCGCGCGCCCTCGTCCAGGAACAGGCCGGTGTCGTCGAGCGCGATCCAGCTATCGTCGAGCGTCTGCGTGCAGGTCACGTTGACGGTGGCGTACTCGTGGGCGCACACGCGTAGCACGGAGCCCACGACACCCTCGCCGGTAACAGGAGAGTCTAGGGCAATATGCAGGTCGAGCGTTGCCTGCGGGCGAGCGACGATGTCGATGGCGGCGATGGCCGCGGCGGCATCGACACCGCTCACGCGCACGGTAACCGTGGCATGCTTGTATGCGGGCACATCGATGACGATGCGCTTGGTAGCGTGCTCGGCCATGTAGGCGTAGGCAGCCTCGCCCATGCCGGTCTCGAAGGCCTTGGCGGGGGAGAGCTCCTCCTCGAGCTTGATGGCGCCGGCCTGGTAGACGGAGGTGGCGGGCACGTCGAGCTCGGTCTCGGGCGTGATACGGGCGCGGTCGGCGGCATCGCCGGGGGCGGAGGCGCGGCGCTCGGGGAAGCGCTCGGCCATGGCGTTCATGGCGGCGTCGAACGCGTCTGTCACGCCAATAAACTGCTCGCCCAAGCTCTCGACCTCGACGGCCTCGGCGGGAGCGGCGGCAAGCTCGTCCGAGAGCTCGAGCTTGGTCTGGTTCATCTTGAGCCAACCCCAAGTGGCAGCAGGCATCGCATTAACCTGCTCGAGCGTGGTAGCAGCGGTGTTGGTGGTCTGTTTCATTATCCGATCGCTCCTTCCATCTCGAGCTTGATCAGGTTGTTCATCTCGACGGCGTACTCCAGCGGCAGCTCCTTGGAGACCGGGTTGGCAAAGCCGTTGACGATCATGGTGCGTGCCTCTTCCTCGGAGATACCGCGGCTCATGAGGTAGAACACCTTGTCGTCGCCGATGCGGCCGATGGTAGCCTCGTGGCCGATGTCGACGTTCTTGGCGCGGATGTCCATGGCCGGAATAGTGTCGGAGCGGCTCTGGTCGTCGAGCATCAGCGACTGGCAGCTCACGGTTGCCTTGGAGCCCTCAGCCTTGGGCGTGGCCACGATGGAGCTGCGGAAGGTCTGGATGCCGCCGCTCTTGGAGATGCCCTTGGTCTCGACGGTCGCCGAGGTCTCGGGCGCGTTGAGCACGACCTTGCAGCCGGTGTCGAGGTTCTGGCCGGCGCCTGCAAAGGTGATGCCGGTAAAGCTCGAGCGGGCGCGGCGGCCGTTGAGCACGCTCATGGGGTACAGGTAGCCCACGTGGCTGCCGAAGGAGCCGCTGATCCACTCGATGTCGCCGTCCTCGTCCACGCGCGCACGCTTGGTGTTGAGGTTGTACATGTTCTTGGACCAGTTCTCGATGGTCGAGTAGCGCAGGTGCGCACGCTTGCCCACAAAGAGCTCCACGGCGCCGGCGTGGAGGTTGGCCACGTTGTACTTGGGCGCGGAGCAACCCTCGATAAAGTGCAGATCGGCGTCATCTTCGACGATGATGAGTGTGTGCTCAAACTGGCCGGCACCCTTGGCGTTGAGGCGGAAGTAGCTCTGCAGCGGAAAATCGAGCTTGGTGCCCTTGGGCACGTAGACAAACGAGCCGCCCGACCACACGGCGCCGTGCAAGGCCGCAAACTTGTGGTCGGTGGGCGGGATGAGCGTCATGAACTTCTCGTGGATGAGCGGCTCCCACTGCGGATCGTGCAGGGCCTCCTCGATACCGGAGTAGACGATACCCATCTTGGACGCGGTGTCCTGCATGTTGTGGTAGACCAGCTCGGAGTCGTACTGCGCGCCGACGCCCGCCAGGTAGCTGCGCTCGGCCTCGGGGATACCCAGGCGCTCAAAGGTGTTCTTGATGTCGTCGGGCACCGACTCCCAGTCGTGCTTTTGGTCGGTATTGGGCTTGACGTAGGTGACGATGTTGTCCATGTCCAGGCCCTCGATGGAGGGGCCCCACGTCGGATCCGGGAAGCGGTTAAAGATCTCGAGGGACTTGAGACGCAGGTCGAGCATCCACTGCGGCTCGTCCTTCTTGGCGCTGATCTCGCGCACGATGTCGGGCGTGATGCCGGCGTCGAGGCGCTCGAATCCCTCCTCGCCATAGGTGAAGTCGTAGAGGCTGCGGTCGATGTCCGCGACCTCGGTGCGGTTCTTGGTCATAGCGTCGCCCCTTTACGCCTGCTGCTCGGCAGCGGCGGCCTCGGCCTGGGCGCGCTGCTCGGCGGCCTCGCGCTCAAAGGTCTCAAAGCCGTTCTTGTCGATCCAGGGGATGAGCGAGGCGTCGTCCTCGCGCACGATGTGGCCCTTGACCATAACGTGGACGTGGTCGACATCCAGGTGCTCCAAGATGCGCGTGTTGTGCGTGATGATGAGCATAGAGCCGTCGCAGCTCTTGCGGTAGGCGTCCATGCCGTGGCTGACGGTGGACAGGGCGTCGACGTCCAGGCCCGAGTCGGTCTCGTCCAGGATGGCGAGCTTGGGCTGCAGCAGCAGAAGCTGGAGCATCTCGACCTTCTTCTTCTCGCCGCCCGAGAAGCCCACGCCCAGCTCGCGGTTGAGGTAGGCGGTGTCCATGTTGAGCTCGGCCGCGAGCTCCTTCACACGACGGCGGAACTCCTTGCCCTTCATCTCCAGACCGGGGCGGCCGGC
>CAKUHM010000212.1 GCA_934655835.1 uncultured Collinsella sp.
CAAAGTATGCCAGTACGCCGCCAAGTAGCGTGATTCCAGCCGTGATGCACCAGGCTGTCGCGCCAAAAGATTCCTGTGCGTCGTTTACGACGATCGTTACCTCGTCATCGAGGGCTGTTTTTGTTGGGTCAAACGCTTGGGGCGCATCCGCGCCGGTAGCGTTAAGGGCCGAGATGTCGCTGCCAATGGCATCCATGTAGCGCATGCCCGTATAGCCGACCAGGCAGTTCGTCAGCACGCACGCCGCACACGTTAGCAGTGCCGTCATGATCGTTATGCGCCATTGCAGCGAAAGCCTTTTCATTCGCCATCCTCCATAACGTAGCCCTCTCCAATCCGATTGCGAATCGGGTCGTATCCCAAAGCGCTGCGCAACTTTTTTCGGAGCGACGAGATGTGAACGCGAGTTGCGTTGCTAAAGCTGTTCACGGTGCTATCCCAGACGTGTTCGATAAGCTCCTCTTGGCTTACCGGTCGCCCCTGATTAAGCATCAAGTATTCCAGGATTCCCGTTTCTTTGCGTGTAAGAGATAGGGCGCCACTGTCCACGGAGGCGATGCGCGCCTTGGTGTCAAAGCTGAGCTTTCCGCAGGTTAATACTATGTCGCTTTGTGCGAAACGCCTGAGGGTAAGGCTGCGAATCCTTGCCGCAAGCTCGTCCAGATGAAACGGCTTGGTGAGGTAATCGTTGGCGCCGGCATCGAGTCCGGCGACTTTATCGGATACTTCGCCACGTGCGGACAGAATCAGTACCTTCGTCTCGCAGTCAGTTTTCCTAAGTTCCCTGAGTACGGTCATGCCGTCGATACGGGGAAGGTTGAGGTCGAGTACCACGAGGTCGAAGGCCTCAACGTCCAGTAGGTCGAGCGCCTCCTGTCCGTCGTGACGGCAGTCGACGCTGTACGCCAAGTTTCGCAAACTGCGCGCGATTGCATCGCACAGCGCCCGCTCGTCCTCGACGATCAAAATTCGCATAACAGTCTCCTCGCACATTCCAAATCGCGCTTAACACGGATTTTATAGTCGATATGGTCCAATGGTCGCGTAACGAAAGGAGTGGTCAGGTTGTTCAAAGCGGTAAAACCCGTGATACAGGTCGCTTTGTTGATCGTCGGAATTGCCATGGTGTGCTTTGGCGTTATGCGTGGCGAGGCGGATGCCGTGCTGGCCAAAGC
Source organism: uncultured Collinsella sp. (assembly GCA_934655835.1). Next base: position 1,176 of record CAKUHM010000212.1, read on the forward strand.
GATTAGGCTGTGCTTGGAGTGTATCGGAATTGGATAAAAGAGAAAACACTGCGTCGCATGTTTTGGCCCGATTTCGCGGATTGATTCAGGCGGCGGCGACGCTTGCGACCAATATTCATCTGCCCAATTTTGCCAAGGGAGGCATTTACCAAGGGGCGGGCAAGGCCGTCTGTGTGCCGGGACTCAACTGCTACTCGTGTCCGGCGGCTTCGGGTGCGTGTCCCATCGGCTCGTTTCAGTCGGTGGTGGGCTCGTCTAAGTTTAGCTTTTCGTATTACGTCACCGGAACGCTCATTCTGATCGGCGTGCTGTTGGGGCGTTTTGTATGCGGCTTTTTGTGCCCGTTTGGATGGCTGCAGGAACTTCTACACAAGATTCCCGGCAAAAAGCTTTCGACGAAAAGGCTCAAGGCGCTTACGTATATAAAATACGTTGTGCTGCTGTTTGCTGTGGTATTGCTGCCTGTGCTGGTGGTCAACGATTTGGGCATGGGCGACCCATTCTTTTGCAAGTACATCTGTCCGCAGGGTGTGCTCGAGGGTGCCATTCCGCTGGCAATTGCCAACGCCGGCATTCGATCTGCGCTGGGGCAGCTCTTTACCTGGAAACTTGTCGTTCTCATTGCCGTGGTGGTGCTGAGCGTTTTGTTCTATCGCCCCTTTTGCAAATGGATTTGTCCGCTCGGCGCATTCTATGCGCTCATGAATAAGGTGTCCCTACTGGGGATTCGGGTCGAAGCATGCAAATGCATTTCGTGCGGCAAGTGTTCAAAGGTTTGTCAGATGGACGTCGATGTGACCCGCGCACCCAATCATGCCGAATGTATCCGGTGTGGAAAATGCATCGGGGCCTGTCCCGTCGATGCCATCAGCTATCGCTACGGCCTGGATGTGTCGGCAGAAAAGCTCCCTCTGACCGCCGATAAAAAGTAAAACAAGCTTCGACAAAACGGAGGAATGACCATGAAGCTTTCTAAGATTGCGGCCCTGTTTATGGTGCCGGTGCTGGCCTTGTGTCTAGTGGCGTGTTCGGCGCCCGGCGGCAACGCGAGCGAATCTACGGGCTCCGATCCAAAGATCGCGGAGCTCATTGCGCAAGAGCCGGCCAACGCCGACGAGGCTGCCGAGCTGTATGCGAAGCTCATGCAGAAGGAGAACGATATCCTTTCGAGTGATAATGCGCTGTGGGAAAAGGTATTCAATGCGGCAAATAAAGAGTCGACAATGATTGAGGACGGCAGCAATTACGGCGATTTTCTGCTCAAGACCATCGACGGCGCCAAGGATGAGTTTACGGCGGATGAGCTTAAGACACTCAAGGCCGGTGCACAGCAGATCAAGGAGATCGAGGACAAGCTCGAGAGCCTGGAAAAGGAGTTCCCCGGCTGTGGAAGCACGCCGAGTGCAGGCGAGAGCGTTGGCGCTTCGACCGCTGGCATGACGGCTGGTGCCAATGCTTCGAGCGAGGCGACGAAGTTCCCCAGCTTTACGGGCAAGGACCTGGATGGCAACGACGTGAACAGCGACGAGCTGTTCTCTAAGAACAAGGTCACCGTCATGAACTTCTGGTTCACCACTTGCAAGCCGTGCGTGGGCGAGCTGGGCGATCTTGAGAAACTGAATCAGGAGCTTGCCGAGAAGGGCGGCCAGGTCGTGGGCGTCAATTCCTTTACGCTCGATGGCAACAAGGGCGAGATCGCAGATGCCAAGGACGTGCTGAGCAAGAAGGGCGTGACGTATAAGAACATCTGGTTCAAGTCGGATAGCGAGGCCGGTAAGTTTACATCAAATCTGTTCTCGTTCCCGACAACCTACGTTATCGACCAGAACGGCAACATCGTAGGGGATCCCATCGTGGGCGCCATCAGCTCCGCTGAGCAACGCGCAGCACTCGACAAGCTTATCGACCAGGCGATTGCGAATAGCAATCAGTAAAAAACGCGTAAAGCATAGCGAGGATCGTGTGTCGCTGTGCGA
>CAKUHM010000213.1 GCA_934655835.1 uncultured Collinsella sp.
AGATCTCGGTCATCTCGCTGGCGTAGCAAATAAAAACGCCGCTGCCATAGATAAAGAAGCGTCGACGGGACGAGGCGTAGGTGGCAAGCGAAAGCACCGCCGTCACAATACAAATGACCAGTATCGCCAAGGTATAGAAGAACATGAGCGTGTTCATCTGTCACCGTCCCGTCTCATTTGATCTCTTATTGGAGCCCGCTATACCCCCCGGGGTATACATGTCCCAGCCGGTCGTTTTACCGCGGATTAGGCGCCGAGTTATAGGATACCCGTATACCGTTCACGGTTCTAGATAGTAAACCCCCTGCAAGCCAGCTACCTGCGGGTTTATATTGGTTTAGAGGGGGTGTAACTCCGTGAACGGTCTTTAATCCCGAATAAACTAGGTAAAAATTGCATACGGGTGAATGATGGTGTTGTCAACACGAGGCGTGATGTACGAGCGCCTCATAGTAATAGTCGGCAAGACCGGCGGAAAGGAAATCGACATGGCACTGCCTAAGGATTTCATCGACACCAACGACTTCACCAAAGAGCAGATCATGGCCATCGAGGATCTTGGCCTGGCAATGAAGAAGGCCATCAAGGTTGACGGTTATTATCCGCACCTGCTCCGCAACAAGAGCCTTGGCATGATCTTCCAGCAGGTTTCCACTCGCACCCGTCTTTCCTTCGAGACCGCTATGACCGACCTCGGCGGCCACGCTCAGTTCTATGGCCCTGGCACCATCCAGCTCGGCGGCCACGAGTCCCTGGGCGATACCGCTCGCGTCATGGGCTCGCTGCTCGACATCATGATGGCTCGCGTTGACCGTCACAAGGACGTTGTCGGCCTCGCCGAGGGCTCCGCTGTGCCCGTCATCAACGGTATGTCCGAGTTCAACCATCCCACGCAGGAGATGGGCGACCTCATGACCATGCTCGAGAACCTCCCCGAGGGCAAGAAGATCGAGGACTGCACTCTCGCCTTCATTGGCGACGCTACCCAGGTTTGCGTCTCCCTCATGTTCATCGCCTCCAAGGTCGGCATGAAGTTTGTCCAGTTTGGACCTAAGGGCCACCAGATCCCCGACGGCGGCCTGCATGTTGGCACCGTTGAGGAGCGCGCCGAGTTCGGCAAGCAGATGATGGCCATCGCCGAGGAGAACTGCAAGGTCTCCGGTGGCTCCATCGTCATCTCCGACGACATCGAGTGCATCAAGGGCGCCGACTTCATCTACACCGACGTGTGGTATGGCCTGTACGACGAGGAGGTCTCGGGCGAGAACTACATGGACGTGTTCTATCCCAAGTATCAGGTCACCATGGACATGATGAACTTCGCCGGTCCTAACTCCAAGTTCATGCACTGCCTGCCGGCCACCCGCAACGAGGAAGTCGTCGACGAGGTCATGGACGATCCCGAGCGCTCCCTGTGCTGGGTCGAGGCCGAGAACCGCAAGCACTCCATCCGCGCTCTCCTTGCCGCTCTGGGCAAGCGCACCTCGCTCAACGACGAGGGCGTCGAGTACTCCGCCAAGGCCGAGCTCCACGCTGCTCTCGAGGCCCTCGAGCAGCTCTAAGCCTCAAGGCTTCTAAAAGCACGTTTGCGGGCGGCGGATGCTCGTCTCCTGTCGCCCGCTCACCGAGGCCTGAGCGATTGCCTTAGTGCCTTGGGCCTCGGATCTGTCCAAGACTGAGCGAAGGAGCTCATCATGAGCGACGGAAAGAAAAAGCTTTCCTTCTTGACGGTCATTTCGACCATCATCTGCGTCGTCTTCGTTTGCGAGGCCGCCGCTCCTGCTGCCGCCATTGGCAACCAGCAGTTCTTCTGGTGGATCTTCCTGATCCTGACCTTCCTGCTCCCTTACGGCATGGTTGTTGCCGAGCTCGGCACCACCTATGACGGCGAGGGCGGCATTTACGACTGGGTGCGCGATGGCCTGGGCGACAAGTGGGGCGCCCGCATTTCGTACTACTACTGGGTTAACTACCCGCTGTGGATTGCCTCGCTGGCAACCATGTTCCCCGACATTTTGGGCATGGTCTTTGGCGTCGAGTTCAATCTGATCGCCAAGATGGGTATCGATCTTGCCTTTGTGTGGATTGTTTACCTCATGGGTCGCTCCAAAGCGGCCGACTCCGAGTGGGTCCTCAACGGCGGCGCCATCATCAAGGTCGCTGTTGCCGTTATCGTCGGCGCTCTGGGCATTTGGTATGCCATGGAGAACGGTTTTGCGAACGACATGTCCGCTGCCACCTTCCTGCCCGAGCTCACCAACACCAACGCTCTCGGTTACCTGTCGATCATCATCTTTAACTTCATGGGCTTCGAGGTCATCTGCACCATGACCGACGACATGGCCGATCCCGCTCGCGATATCCCCAAGGCCATCATTGTCGGTGGCCTGTCCATCGCCGTGATCTACCTGTTCGCTGGCTTTGGCATCGGCGCTGCGGTACCGGCCGATTCCATCGACCCCGACTACGGCATGATTGTTGCTGTCCAGACCATGGTGGGCGACTCCATGATCTTCAAGGTCATCTGCATCGCCTTCCTGATCACCCTGTTCGCCAACATGGCTGCTTGGTCCTTCGGCGTCAACTCCGTCGCTCGCTATGCTGCCGAGCACGGCAACATGCCCAAGATCTTCGCCTCGATGATCTCGGATGACGACATGCCCAACGGCGCCAACCTGGTCAACGCCATCGTTGCCTCCCTGGTGCTGTGCCTGCAGCTCGTTCCCATCGACGCCATCTCCAACGGTGTCTTCTGGATGCTCTTCGGCACCTCCGTCGTCTTCCTGCTGCTGACCTACATCCCGATGTTCCCGGCGTTCCTCAACCTTCGCAAGAACGACCCCGACCGCGAGCGCATCTTCACGTTCCCGTTTAAGGGCGCCATGATGAAGGTCATGCTGGCCATCCCCTGCATCGAGCTGGTCCTGGCCATCATCGCAACCCTGGTTCCGTTCTCCACCGCCGAGATTGGCGACAAGCTCCCGATGATCGTTATCTTCATCGTGCTCGTGCTCATCGGCGAGGTCGTCCGCGTCGTCAGCGCTAAGGGCCGTGAGACCGAGTACAAGGGGCTCACTCCCGAGCTGGCAGCTCAGCGTCTCGCTGAGGAGGC
>CAKUHM010000214.1 GCA_934655835.1 uncultured Collinsella sp.
GCCGAAAGCCCGTCGCGCCCCGGCATCTGGAAGTCGAGCAGCGCGATATCGGGGGTATGCTCGGCGTAGAGCGCGACCGCGTCGTTGCCGTCGGCGCCGGTGCCCACGACTTCGATCTGCGGCTGGGCACCCAGGATAATCTTGAGCGAATCGACCACCAGGCGGTCGTCGTCGACAATTATGAGCCTCATCGGGCCTCATCTCCTTGCTGTTTGGGGACGGTGGCAAACACGCGCCAGCCGGGGGCGCCGGCACGCGGCCCGGCGGTAAAGGTCCCGCCAAGCGCCTCGACGCGCTCGCGCATGGAGCCGAGCCCCATGCCTTCTGCGATGCCTCGGCTGTTCGCCGGGGTCGCGCCCGCGCCGTCGTCGGTGACGATGAGCTGGTAAAACGACGGATGCTCCATGCATCGCACGGTCACGTTCTGCGCGCGAGCATGGCGCATGGTGTTGGAGAGTGCCTCGCGCAGGATCGCCGCAAAGCAGTTGGCGACGTTGGCAGGTGCATGCTCGGCCAAAACCTCAAGCTCAATCTGCGGGCCGCCATCCGAGCGTGCGCCTTCCGCGATGCGCTCGAGCTGCACGGAGAGATTGGCCGCGTTGTCGTTGAGCGCGTGGACGCTGGTGCGCACGAGCTGAAGCGCCTCGTCGACCGTGCGCTTGACGTCGGCGAAGTCGGCGGCGACGCCGGGCTCGTTGGCGTGGACCACGCGTAGGGCTTCGGTTTGCAACGAGGCGCGCGTGAGCTGGTGGCCCACGTTATCGTGGATCTCGCGCGCGATGCGGGCGCGTTCGGCGAGCGTCGCGAGCTCGACCTCGTAGTCCTGGCGGTCGGCAAGGTCGCGGTTGCGCGCCTCGAGCGCGAGGGCTCGTTCCTGCAGTTCGTCACGGGTGCGACGCATGCGCTCCTGCTCACGCTCCAACTGGGCGGTGCGCAACGACAGTAAGGTGGCGGCGACCGAAAGGATGGCGGTCAACAGCAGCGCACGGGTGGGAAGCGCGCCGGCGTGGGCATATGCGACGAGCGCGCAGACAAAGATGGCGCCGGCGCCCAGTGCGCCCCAGACGTGCTCGCGGCGCACGCGTCGTGCGATATCGTAGAGGGCGAGGGGTGCAAACGGGGCAAACGACGGCGCAAAGACGGCCACCATAATGTAAGCGTAGCTCGCGGCCTCGCTGGCGCGGCGGGCACGTTCGCCTTGCGCGATTTCCGCCAGCGAGGCGACTACGACGCCAAGGCAAAACGCCGCGACCAAGCGCGCGTCCACAGCAAGGCCCAGGGCGGCTGCGATACAGCACGCCAGCACGATCGATTTGTCGAATAGCCTGTTCATACGGGTTATTGTACGCGATGGCGCGCACGGGGGAGGCCCCACCGGAAGCAACCGTGACATTTGTCCCAGCAAGGGGGACCGCGACTATATCTCGCCGACAATCATTTCACCTGAGCATTTTTGATAGCTGTATCTATCATTTTTGCTAGATACAACTATCAAAAATGATAGATAGACCTATCGACGGGGGATATGGCTGCGCCCGCAACCGTGTAAAACCCTCCTTGCGTGACGCCGGCCCCCGCACTCGTGACAAAGCTCACTGGTGCGGCCCGCCCGCTCCTGCGATGATGCAATCGTACCGGGCCGCAATCAACGGAAGGGCCGCCTCATGACAGACATCGTCCACGTCGAAAACCTCGTCAAGCGCTACGACGATCTTATCGCGCTCGACCACTTTAACCTGAACATCGCCCCTGGCGAGATCTTTGGCCTGCTCGGCCCCAACGGCTCGGGCAAGACCACGTCCATCAACTGCATCCTGCAGCTGCTCGCCTACGACAAAGGTACCATCGAGCTGTTCGGCGAGCCCATGACGCCCACCCGCTACGACCTCAAGCGTCGCATCGGTGTGGTGCCGCAGCAGGTGGCGGTGTTCGACGAGCTCACCGTGCGCGAGAACATCGACTATTTCTGCAGCCTCTACGTCAACGACCGCAAGCGTCGCCGCGCGCTGGTGGACGAGGCGATCGACTTTGTCGGCCTGGGCGACTTTACCAAGTTCCGCCCCGGCAAGCTCTCGGGCGGCCTGGCGCGTCGTCTGAACATTGCCTGCGGTATCGCGCATAAGCCCGAGCTCATCTTTTTTGACGAGCCCACGGTGGCGGTCGACCCGCAAAGCCGCAATGCCATCCTGGAAGGCATCTGCCGCCTGCGCGACGAGGGCGCCACGGTGGTGTATACCAGCCACTACATGGAGGAGGTCGAGCAGATCTGCAGCCGCATCATGATCATGGACGGCGGGCGCGTGCTGGCGCAGGGCACCAACGACGAGCTCAAGCGCATGATCCAGATGGGCGAGAAGGTCGTGATCGAGGTCGGTGAGGTGCCGAGCGCGGCACTCGCTGCCGTTGCGAGTCTGCCGCATGTCCTGGACTTGGCGGCGACGGCGGGCCAGCTCACGTTCTCGTGCGAGGCGAGCCCGCATAACCTGACCGACATCCTCGACGCGCTGCGCTCGCACGACGTACCACTCGGTCGCATCTACTCCGAGCCACCGACCCTCAACGACGTGTTCCTCGAGATCACCGGCCGCGAGCTGCGCGACTAGGGGGCGGCCATGTTCAACACCATCATCATCACGCTCAAGACGCTGCTGCGTCGGCCGAGCACGTGGGTCTGGGGCGCGATCTTTCCCATTGCGCTTTCCACGATGTTCATGTTTATGTTTGCGAACCTGAGCTCCGACGGCAAGGTCGACCCGGTGCCGGTGGCCGTTGTCGCCGACGAGGCCTGGGACGCTTCGACCTTTAAGGACGTGGCAACCTCGCTTGCCAAGGAGGGCGACGACCAGCTGCTCGAGATTCACGAGTGCGAGGATGCGGCCACCGCGAACCGCGCACTCAAGGCCGGCGAGGTCGCGGGCATCTACACGGTCGATGCCGCGGGCACGCCCAGGCTCACGCTGCTCTCGAGCTACGACAGCTCGCGCGCGTCCACGGTGCTCGTCGACCGCAGCATCCTGGAGACGGTGGCAAGCTCGTATACGCAAAATGGCGAGCTCATGGCCCAGATTGCCCAGGACAACCCGGCGGCGCTTGCCGACCCGGAGGCGGT
>CAKUHM010000215.1 GCA_934655835.1 uncultured Collinsella sp.
GTGCGGACGGTAGAAGGCATTTGCGCCGCAACAAGCGCAAATAAGAATGCCCGGGGTTCGGAGCCCGGGCATTTAACTAAAGCTGAAAACTAGGCCGCCCGCGCTCACGTTCATTTACGCGGGATGCGTCGTTTCCTGTAGCTATTGTATCCCGAATCGCTTCGCCGATTCGGGACATTTTGAAAACTCAAATACGGGCCTCTACCTGACCGGGCAATGCCGCCAGGCTCCGCTGCTCAAAGGATCGTGTGTGTAACCATCGAACAAATGTTTGCAAATATTGCGTTTACCAGCTGTAAGTGCGTGCGCTCGCGGTAAAATACCCTTGCGACGCATCCCGTGCGCGGGCGGCCGACGACTCGATCGGAGGTCCCCAAATGCTGAAATTCCTTAACGTGCTCGCCGCCCTCGCGGCGGTGGGCTCGTTCGTCATCGCGTTTTTTGACTCGTATGAGGTTCGGTTTAAGGTCCGTAGGCGCACGCGCGGTGCGGACGGTTCTCGGCGTTTGCGCCGCAAGCGCAAATAAGAACGGCCGGGGTTGCAGCCCGGCCGTTTAACACGTTAGAAAACTAGGCCGCCCGCGCTCCTTAACACTTACGCGGGATGCGTCGTTTCCTGTAGCTATTGTATCCCGAATCGCCCCGCCGATTCGGGACATTTTGAAAACTCAAATACGGGCCCATACCTGATAGAAATCACATCATTTCCGAAAATTATGTATAATTCCAATATCAACTGGAACTAAGCGAAAAAGATGGAAATGAACGAAGCGCTTACCTACTTACAAGAAGCACTGGGCCTCTCCGCCAAGGCTAAAACTTGGCCTGGATCCGCACACTTGCCGCTGCATCTGCGGTCGATTGAGGTTCGCGCCGTTGACGCAAATGGTTTTTCTTTTTTGCTTGCAAGCTTGCCTACTGGCGTCGGGCTTCCCGAGGCCAAAAGGGTCTATAGCCAGCTAACCTTGCGTTCGGAGGCTCCTGTTGTCATTTCGTTCCCTGATGCCGATGCGCGCCAGCGCAAGGCATTGGTCGCGCAAGGGATTCCCTTTGTTTGCCCCGGTAGACAGGCTTTTCTTCCATTTATGGGCGCTGCCTATACGGAGAGACGCGGTGCCCGGTTTCATAATCGCGCGACCAAGATGTCACCCAACGCGCAGGCTGCCGCAATCTGGGGAGCAGGTCAGGAGTCATATCATCCCGATGACCTTTGTCGTGCGCTCGGGATTTCGGCAAGCCGTGCGAGCGAGGCCATAACCGAGCTTGTAGACAGGGGGCTCGCAAGGCGCGAGCGGCGCGAACGGCGTGTCATTGTGTTACCCGTGGTCGTGGATCTTCTGCTCAGTGAGCACATTGCAGAGCTTTCCTCGCCTGTCTCGAAGGTTATTTTTGCAAGGAAGGCACCACAGATCGATCGCCTTGCTGACGCTGGGGAGACGGCGCTCGCTGCGCGTTCGATGCTCGCTGCGTCGGGCGTGGAGCAAAAGGCTGTCTTAAGAAGTGCATGGCGTGAGCTGCGTGACCTTGAAGTCGCAGACGGGGAACTGCCGGATAACGAAACGGCGATGATCCAAGTGTGGCGCTATGCGCCCGTGTTTGCCGACTCCTCCCGTATCGACGACATTTCACTTGCGCTATCTTTGGCGGCAATCGACGATGAACGAATTCAGCTCGAAGTCGATCGCATGTTTGGAAAGGAATATCCATGGCAGGAAGCGCTGTAGAAGGTCTCCAAGAATTTCGGCAGCATATGCAGGAAGCTGAAGGGTCGTATGCCCTTATCGGCGGCACAGCATGCGACATTTTGCTCGCGGAGGCGGGACTTTCGTTTAGGGCGACCCACGATTTTGATGTGGTCATTGTCGCCGATGACCGGTTGCCTCAGACGGCCGAAGCCATATGGACCTTGGTGCGTGATGGCGGCTACCGCTGCGGCTGGGGTGAAAGCGAAGCCTCGTGTTTTTATCGGTTTACGGAACCAAAGAGGCCGGGTTATCCCCGTATGATCGAGCTCTTCGCGAAGTGCCCCGACTTTCTAAAGGGTCGTGAGGGAGTTGATGTGACGCCAATTCATGTTGATGAAAACATAAGTAGTCTTTCGGCTATTTTGTTGGACGATACCTACTACAGCTTGTTTCTTCAGGGAATTCGGACCGTAGACGGTGTTTCGGTCCTGGATACGGAATTCATCGTCCCGTTCAAAGCGAAGGCGTATCTCGACCTAAAAGCTAGAAGGGAAGCTGGGGAGAACGTTGACTCGAGGAAGGTCAAAAAGCATAAACGCGATGCGCTGAGGCTTGCTCAGCTGCTTGGCGAGTCGGCGGGCGTCAACCTAGTCGATGAGCTCAAGGACGATATGCTTGCGTTTGTTAAAGACTGTGAGGCGAGTGACATCAATCTGAAGCAGATCGGGGTTGCGAGTGTAACGACGGCACAGCTGCTCGAGACGATGAAAGCGACATATGGCCTGATTGGTTGAGCGGGGGTTACGTTGCGCGGACAATGCAGTCTGCCCCCATTGTCCGAGTGGTGGTGCTCGGGGCTCGCTAATCGGCTATTATTTGTTTAGACAACCTGAGCTGTAAAGGAGTGACCGGCGATGGTGAAGGGCGCCAAACACATGAAGAGCGATAACGCCGCGGCCAGCGGCGGCTCAAGCCCCCAGCCCAAACCTCGACCAAAGCCTAAGCGTCGTCGCAAGCGGCTGCCGCGATGGGCCGACCGGCTCATCACTATCGTCATCATCCTTATTGGCGTGGGCCTTATGACCTGGCCATGGATCTTGGACCGGCTCGAGGCTTCGGGCGTGTTCAACCAGATCAGCACCGTGTCCAGCACGGTGGATGCGCTTTCCGAAGAGGAGCGCGAACGCATTCTGCTTCAGGCGCGCTCCTTTAACGAGCAGCTTGCCGGCGAGGCCACCGAGCTTCCCGCCGACCAGATCGAGCCCTACGCTCAGCAGCTCATCTTTGACCGCGACCCCATGATGAGCTGGGTCGAGATCCCCTCCATCGACGTAAGCATGCCCATCTACCACGGCACGAGCGA
>CAKUHM010000216.1 GCA_934655835.1 uncultured Collinsella sp.
CGCCTGAACCACGTGGCAAACTCCGACTTTGCCCGCATCACCTACACCGAGGCCGTCGAGATCTTGGAACAAGCTGTCGCCGCCGGCCACAAGTTTGACTATCCCGTCAGCTGGGGTATCGACCTGCAGACCGAGCACGAGCGCTTCCTGACCGAGGAGCACTTTAAGCGCCCGACCTTCGTGACCGACTACCCGGCCGAGATCAAAGCCTTCTACATGCGCATGAACGACGATGGCAAGACCGTCGCCGCCGCTGACTGCCTGGTGCCGGGCATTGGCGAGATCATCGGTGGCTCCCAGCGCGAGGAGCGCCTGGACCTGCTCGAGGGTCGTATTAAGGACCTGGGCATGGCCCCCGAGCAGTACAAGTACTATCTGGACCTGCGCCGCTATGGCTCCTGCAAGCATGCTGGCTACGGCCTGGGCTTCGAGCGCCTGGTCATGTACCTGACGGGCGTGGGCAACATCCGCGACGTCGTGCCGCACCCCCGTACCGTGGGCAACGCCGACTTCTAATCGCCACAGCGCCACGAAACGCGCTGCAGCACATCACGCCAGCGCCTCTCGGCCCAGCCGAGGGGCGCTTTTTCAACAGTATCCGTCAAGCTTTTGGCAAGCTTTTGGTCAGTTGGGCAGGGCTGTTGAAAACTCGACCTGCCGCTTGCCGACGACTACCGACCGTCCAGGGCGCCCTGTGCCCCCAGACAAGCCCCACGTCCTAGGCTCCGTACCGTCGCCACCCAAATACGGAAAGGACGTGGGCGCCATGACCGAAACCGCTGTTGAAACCTATGAGACCACGACCAGGGGCGCCGCCTCGATGGCGGCCTATCGCGCCGTGCGTATCCTGCAGCTTTTAAGCGAGAACACCGGTGAGGACAAGGCCATGCTTTCCGATGAGCTGGTCCGCCGTCTCGCCCATCCCGACGACCCCGCGCGCATGCCTATCTCGGCAGCGCGGCGCAGTATCTACACGGCAATCTCCGCACTTCGCCATGCCGGATACGAAATTGAATACAAGCGCGGCGTGGGGTATCGGCTCCTGACCCGCCCGCTCACCGATGAAGAGATCATCCGGCTCCACGGCATGGTCATGCGCAACCGTTCCACACCCATCGCCATTCGAAAGAGCATGGCGCAACACTTGGTCGCCATGGCGAGTGCCGACGTTCGCGGCTACCTCGATACGCCCGAACCCGCTCCAAGCACAGGCAGCAAGGCCGCCAAGGCAACACGCACGTCCATCAAGCGAATCGACACCTGCGAGCTCATCGAACAAGCAATCGACCACGGAGCCACGGTGAGCTTTGATATCTCGAGCGTCACAGCACGAGGCGAAACCGAAGCAGCACGGATGACACTCCGCCCCTTTGCCATCAAGCAGCGAGACGGTATTTCGTATTTGCTGGGAACGGTCTATGATGCCCGCGGCGCCGACGACACGCTGCGCACCGTCGAGATCGGCCGCATGAGAAACGTCAGCACGCGCCTGCTCAACGGCAAGAAGCTCTTTGCCGCCCTGGACGGGGACGACGACTCGGCCACTGCCGCATAAGGCCCGCTGCCGTCCATCGACCACTCGCGCCGCCCATCCGGTTCCGTATTAAAAAAACTCGCAAGGCTGTTGTAAAAATGGACATCAGCGCTACTATAGTCCCACTTGCACTTTTTCCTAGTGCAGTGTTTCCAGCCATTTTTATACTGGGGGTAATGATATGAAGGACATCACCATCAGCCGTAGGAGCCTTCTGGTCTCCGCCGGCCTGCTCGCGCTCGCTCCGCTCGCCGGATGCGGCGGCAACTCTGGTTCCGGCTCCGCTGCCGCCGGTTCCGACTACACCATCGGCGTTCTGCAGCTCACCGAGCACTCCGCACTCGATGCCGCCAACGACGGCTTTGTCAAGGCCATCAAGGAGAGCGGTCTCAAGGTCAAGATCGACCAGAAAAACGCCCAGAACGACCAGTCCACGTGTAAGTCCATTGCCGACAAGTTCGTAGGCGACGGCGTCGACCTGATCTATGCCATCGCTACGCCCGCCGCGCAGGCTGCCGCCGGCGCCACCGCCGATATCCCCATCGTGGGCTGCGCCATCACCGACTATGCCGCCTCCGGCCTGGTCCAGGACAACGACAAGCCCGGCACCAACGTCACCGGCGCTTCCGACCTCACCCCGGTCGCCGAGCAGCTCGAGATGATGCAGAAGGTCCTGCCCGATGTTAAGAAGGTCGGCCTGCTCTACTGCACCGCCGAGTCCAACTCCGACGTCCAGATCAAGGCCGCCAAGAAGGAGCTCGACAAGCTGGGCCTGGAGTACACCGACTTCACCGTCTCGAGCTCCAACGAGATCCAGTCCGTCGTCGAGTCTGCCGTGGGCAAGGTCGACGCGCTGTACTCCCCCACCGACAACACCATCGCCGCGGGCGCCTCGCAGGTCGGCCAGATCTGCAAGGAGAACAAGCTTCCCTTCGTGACCGGCGAGGAGGGCATGTGCATGGCCGGTGGCCTGTTCACCCTCTCCATCAACTACGAGGATCTGGGCTATGCCGCAGGCGAGATGGCCGTCAAGATCCTGAAGGGCGAGGCTAAGCCCGAGGACATGGCGATCAAGCACCTCTCGAGCAAGGACCTGGTCGTCGTCAAGAACGACGAGATGGCCGAGGCTCTGGGTATCGACCTTTCCGCTCTGGACGAGTAGCGCCGTGCGCGGCGATGCGTCTGGAGCCTGTGCTCGCGCTACAGCCGTGTTATCCAATATCTGAGCCACAGGGGCGGACGTCAAAGATCGGCGTCCGCCCTGCTTGTTTCAGGTAAAACAAAACGTCTGTCCGCAACTCTTTTATACATCGTTACCGCTATTATGGTGAATCACGTGTCCACCCTATCCTAGGAGGTATGAAGCATGCTCATTGCATTGCAGGGCGCCGTTTCGCAGGGCGTCCTCTGGGGCATCATGGTGCTTGGCGTGTTTATCACGTTCCGCCTGCTCGACATCCCCGATATGACCTGCGACGGCAGCTTTGCCCTCGGCGGCTG
>CAKUHM010000217.1 GCA_934655835.1 uncultured Collinsella sp.
CCCGAGGGCAGCAAGTACGTGGCCTCCGCGCCCGAGCTCGAGCAAGTCGAAGGTGCCGACACACTCGGTCTGCTCATGTACGGCGGCCGTCCCTTCCAGCTGGGCTGGTGCAACGGCCACAACACGAAGCTCAACTGCCTGGAGTATCACCGCGCCAGCGAGTTCAACCTGGGCGCCCGCGACTTTATCCTGCTGCTGGCCAAGCGCGAGCAGATCGTCGATGGCAAACTCGACACCGCGCAGGTCAAGGCATTCCGCGCGCCGGCCGGCACGCTCGTTGAGGTCTACGCCACGACGCTCCACTACACGCCGTGCATGGTCGACGACGGCGGCTTCCAGGTGATGGTTGCGCTGCCCGCCGGCACCAACGGCCCGCGTCCCGAGGCCGCAGCCGACATGCCTGCCGCTGGTGACAACTACTGCTACTGGAAGGCCGACAAGTGGGTTCTCTGCCACGCCGATAGCCCCAAAGCAGCCGAGGGCGGCTACGTAGGCCTCACGGGCAAGAACCTCGACATCACCGTGGACTAGCGCTTCGTCCAAAACCACCACAAAGGGGACAGGCACCTTTGTGGTGGTTTTTCTATACAGAACACCTGTACGACTCCTTTCCTTTCTTTCCTATTTTTTCCTTTTTTTCCTATTGAGGCGCGGTTCGATTTCCGTTTGTCTCGTTCTGTAACATCTAGCAGGTAAAATCGTCTCTACCTGTTACAGATCGAGACAAACTGCAGGGGCAGTCCGAAAAATCTTGATCTGTAACAATAAGCCCGGTTTTGACGGCCTAACTGTTACAGATCGAGACAAACCTGCCCAAACCACCACAAAGGTGCCTGTCCCCTTTGTGGTGGTTGGGTATCAGAAAGTGTCAGGCGCGGGCGGTCGCTGGGCGTCTGCGTGCGAAAAGAAGTGTCGACCTGCGTCGCTGCCGTTGAGCGGGACCCCGTTTGCGGGGATACTGAAACCACGACAAGCAGCGTATGAAAGGATCGATGCATGGCTTTCCGTAATGACTTCCTGTGGGGCGGCGCGACGGCTGCCAACCAGTGCGAGGGCGCCTACAACGTGGACGGCCGCGGTCTGGCCAACGTGGATGTGGCCCCGCACGGCTCCGAGCGCTACGCGGTGGTCTCGGGCCAGCGCAAGATGCTCGACTTCGAGGACGGCTATTACTACCCCGCCCAGACCGGCATCGATTTTTACCATCACTACAAGGAGGACATCGCCCTCTTTGCCGAGATGGGCTTTAAGACCTTCCGCATGAGCTTGGCCTGGACCCGCATCTTCCCCAACGGCGATGAGACCGAGCCCAACGAGGCCGGCCTGGCCTTTTACGAGGACGTGTTCCGCGAGTGCCAGAAGCATGGCATCGAGCCGCTCGTGACCATCACGCACTTCGACTGCCCCATCCACCTCATCAAGGAGTACGGCGGCTGGCGCAACCGCAAGCTCATCGACTTCTACAAGAACCTCGCGACCACGATCTTCACCCGCTACAAGGGCCTGGTGAAGTACTGGCTCACCTTTAACGAGATCAACATGATCCTGCACCTGCCGTTTATGGGTGCTGGTCTGGTCTTTGAGGAGGGCGAGAACAAGGAGGCCGTCGAGTATCTGGCCGCCCACAACGAGCTCGTCGCCAGCGCTTGGGCCACCAAGATCGCTCACGAGATCGACCCCGAGGTTAAGATCGGCTGCATGCTCGCTGCCGGCACGTACTACCCCTACAGCTGCCGTCCGGGCGACGTTCGCCAGGCACAGCTCGACAACCAGGACAACTACTTCTTCGTCGACGTCCAGAGCCGCGGCTATTACCCGGCTTATGCCGTCAAGAAGCTCGAGCGTCTGGGCATCGACGTCGGCATGACCGACGAGGATCGCGAGATCCTGGCCGCCAACACCGTCGACTTCATCAGCTTTAGCTACTACAGCACCCGTTGCTCCGCCGGTGCCGATAACCCTGAGGTCGAGCGCACCCAGGGCAACGCCTTCGCCGGTGCTAAGAACCCCTACCTGCAGCAGAGCCAGTGGGGCTGGGCCATCGATCCGCTGGGCTTCCGTATCACCCTCAACGACCTGTACGACCGCTATCAGAAGCCGCTGTTCGTGGTCGAGAACGGTCTGGGCGCCAAGGACGTTGTCGAGGAGGACGGCTCCATCAACGACGATTACCGCATCGACTACCTGCGCCAGCACATCGCTGTGATGCGCGACGCGGTGACCGAGGACGGCATCGACCTGCTGGGCTACACCACCTGGGGCCCGATCGACCTGGTCTCGGCCGGCACGGGCGAGATGTCCAAGCGTTACGGCTTCATCTACGTGGACCGCGACGACGCCGGCAACGGTACCCTCAAGCGTTCCAAGAAGAAGAGCTTTGACTGGTACAAGCACGTTATCGAGACGAACGGCGAAGATTTGGCCTAGGCTTTCCCAGCCACCGCACCTTGGGCCTCATTCGTCGCTTGCGTACCTTAAGTACGCGGCGCTCCTCATTCGACCCAATCTGCGGCACCTGGAAAACCCTAGACTCAAATCTTACAGACCTGGCCTAGGCTTTCCCGGCTACCATAGCCTCTTAACCAAGGCGCCCGGCGAGCAGTTAATGTTCGCCGGGCGCCTTGCCGTCTGCGGATTTTGGGACATGCGGCCCGTTTTTTGAGCCTGCCTGTCGGTACACTAAAAGCACTATGGGTACCCGCGAACGACATATCGGACACACGGCCGCCCGATCCGCACCCGTGGCGGATCCCAGGGGCGGCAGGCTCTTCGCCATGCCGCGATTCCTCGTTGGCATAACGCACCTGGTGTACCGTCGCCGCGCCTTCGTCATTGCCGGCGTCATAACCGCACTATTTCTTCTGCTTTTGGCGGTCTTGCCGGCGTTATTCGCCTCCGACCCCAAGCTCTCCAACACCGTGCCTGTCTATGGCGAGGTGTCCAAAGAGGTCGTGGACGGGCTTATCCATTCGAGCTCGATTCCGCTGCTTGTCGCTGCAATCGCCTTTTCAATCTGGGGCGTGCTGGT
>CAKUHM010000218.1 GCA_934655835.1 uncultured Collinsella sp.
CTTATGCAAACGGAAGGAATCAGGCAGATGGCAATCAAGGTGTTCGCTGACGGTGCAAACCTCGAGGGCATGCTCGACATGTACGAGAACGGCAACGTTCAGGGCTTCACGACCAACCCGTCCCTTATGAAGAAGGGCGGCGTGACGGATTACCGCGCGTTTGCCAAGGAGGTCCTGGCCCACATCACCGATGTGTCCGTGTCGTTTGAGGTCTTTGCCGACGACGTCGAGACCATGGAGGTCGAGGCGCGCGAGATCGCTACCTGGGCAGACAATGTCTACGTCAAGATTCCGTGCGTGACCACCAAGGGCGAGTCCACCGCCGAGCTGGTCCACAAGCTTTCGGCCGACGGCATTAAGGTCAACGTCACCACCATCTTTACGCCCGAGCAGGTCGACGAGATGGTCGAGGCCGTTGACGCCGAGACCCCGTCCATCATTTCGCTCTTTGCCGGCCGTATCGCCGATACCGGCGTCGATCCCATTCCGTTTATGACGGAGTCGGTCAAGAAGGCCGCCGCCAAGCCCAACTGCGAGGTCCTGTGGGCGTCCACGCGTGAGCTCATCAACATTTACCAGGCCGAAGCTTGCGGCTGCCAGATCATCACGGTGCCCAACAGCATCCTGGCCAAGCGCAAGAACATCGGCCGCGACCCGTACGAGGTCTCGCTCGACACCGTCCGCGGCTTTGCCAAGGATATCGCCTCGCTCGGCTTCCATATCCTGCCGTAGGGCGAATGCTGGCTACGCCGTGGGTTGCTCGCCCCGGCCTTTCCTTTCCCTATCGCTCACGCGCTTCGCGAGGGTCGCGCTAGGCAAAGGAAAGGCCGGGGCTGCCGACACGAATTTGCCGACAAGTTAGCACTTGGCTTCCATGTCCTGCCATGGGTAAGGTACCCCCGCCTGCGCCGTGCAAAATCGAGAGTATTCAGCAGGGTAAAGGCGTTTACCAGCTAGTTAAAGCACGGAACAGCCCCCGTTTTGGCTCTGTTGACGCTAAAACGGGGGCTGTTTTTGACTTTGTTGCCTCTGAGAGGCGTCCGGAACGGCAGAAATTGCAGAATACTCTTGATTTTGCACATCGCTACCCGGGGGACCTTCGCTTAAGGTGTTTACTTGCCCTGCACCATAGGGAGCGACGGTCATTTGGAGCAGATCAAATAATCGGTCAAACGAACCTGTCTCCGATGAACGAATCATCGTGAGGGATGACGTCGATGCTAGAAGCGCCCGAGCAGAAAATCGACAGCCGAAACGATTCTGATGCCGTCTATGTCCGTAGGGTGATCGCCATGACGGACGACGAGGATCTTCTCGTAACCGGCGGCAACCTTCTCGAGCGATTTCAGCTCGAAGGGGCGCAGCTCTCGATTGCGCGTGGCTTCCTCATCAATGGCGTTCGTGACCTGGATAAACTTGCGGTCCGCTCCGTCACCGATAGCGACGAAATCAATCTCGGCATTCCGCATGTGCCCCGTGAAAACCCGATACCCATCGATGACGAGGCGGTTATATACGGCGTTTTCGAGGGCGCGTCCGCTATCGCTGCCTCGATAACCGTCGAGGTAGGCACGGAGTCCAAGGTCCTCGATATAGTATTTTCCTCCGGTTTTGAGCACCTCGCGCCCTTTGATGTCAAATCGGCGGGCATGGGAGAAGATATAGGTTTCCTCGAGCGCCGACACGCAGGTGTCGATGACGCCGTGCGAGGTTTTGGTTCCGCTTTCATTCAAAGAGCCGACGATCTTGTTGATCGATGTTGGGTTTGAGATGTTGTCGGCCAGGTAGGCGCAAACTCTGTCGAGCAGGTCTCTGCTCGTTACGGCCCTCCGTCCTCGGCGAGCCTCCCGGGCCAAGATGTCGCGACCGACAATGGTCTGGTAGGTGCTCCAAATATAGTCTTTCATCTCTCGTTCGGGCAGACCGGAAATGGCGAGATAGGGGAGGCCTCCAAATTTCAGGTATCGGTCGAGCAGCTCGTCGATCGGGGTAATTTCTTCCTTCCCAAAGACGGCATATCTGCTCGTGATTTCGGTTGGGCCAAGGAAGTCGAGATATTCGGAGAAAGACAACGGGTGCATTCTGATCTCGACGTATCTTCCCGAGATCAGGGTTGCTATCTCGCTGGAGAGCAAAAATGCATTCGAACCCGTAATGTAAATGTCGCAGTCTTTGTCGACGCGAAGTGCGTTGATGGCTTTCTCCCAGCTGGCAACTTCTTGCAGCTCGTCGAAGAAGAGGTAGCATTTCCCGCTCGACGGCATCCGCTCGACGACATAGCGGTAAAGCTCGCGCCAATCGCGAATTCCTTCGAGGTCGAATGATTCCATTCGAAAAGAGAGGAGGCATTCGGTTGGTACGCCGTCTTTGACAAGATGGGAGCGCATCATGTCGAGCAGCGTTGATTTGCCGCATCGCCGCATGCCAGTGACGACCTTGATAACATCTGAATCGCGAAAGGCGATCAGCTTCTTGAGGTAGTTGTCCCTTGCTACGGGCTGCCCGTTCATCGTTCGTCCAATCTGCAAGTTTTTCTCAGAGCGTAACAAAAACTTGCAAAGTTTGCAAGTTTTTCCCATCTGGTGAGAAAAACTTGCAAATTCGACGATGGATAGCGGCGGATTGCCCTTCTGTTACTTCCCCTGCACCATGGTGAGGGAGATCTTTTTGCGGTCGCGGTCGACCTTCTCGACCCACACCTTTACCGTGTCGCCGACGCGTACCACGTCGCTCGGGTGCTTGACGAAGCGGTTGGCGAGCTTGGAGATGTGCACGAGGCCGTCCTGGTGTACGCCCACGTCGACGAAGGCGCCAAAGTCGACGACGTTGCGCACCGTGCCCTTGAGCTCCATACCGGGTTTCAGGTCGTCGATGGAAAGCGCCGAGCGGCTAAAGACCACCTCGGGCGCGTCGTCACGCGGGTCGCGGCCGGGCTTTTTGAGCTCGTTGACGATGTCGATGAGCGTGAGGGTGCCGCAGTCCAGGTTGCTTGCCAGCGCCGAGATGCTGCCCAGGCGGCGCTCGATAT
>CAKUHM010000219.1 GCA_934655835.1 uncultured Collinsella sp.
TTTTGATTTGCACGCCCGCCATCGGCCTGGTGTTTTGGTTTGTCATGGCGCGCTGCATCCCGTACTACAAGCAGCTGCAGGCAAAGCTCGACCGCATCGCGCTCATTTGTCGCGAGGGACTTTCGGGCGCTCGCGTGGTCCGTGCGTTTGTGCGCGAAGACCACGAGCGTGAGCGTTTTGCCCAGGCCGCCGATGACCAGGCGCATGTCGCCATCGCGGTCGGCAAGCTCTCGTCGATTCTCAACCCCGTCACGTTTTTGGTGATGAACCTGGGCGTGTGCGCCATCCTGTGGGTGGGCGGCATCCAGGTCAACGTGGGCGAGCTCACGCAGGGTCAGGTCATGGCGTTTGTCAACTACATGACGCAGACCCTCACCTCCATCGTCTACGTCGCCAACCTGGTCGTGGTCTTTACCAAGGCGAGCGCCAGCGCGTCGCGTATCAACGAGGTGCTTAACTGCGCACCGAGTATCACTGACGAGGGCAACGAGCCGGTTGCCCTGCCCAAGCCGAGCGCGATGGGCAACGCCGCTTCGGTTCCCGCGCTGAGCTTTAGCCATGCGAGCTTCTCCTTTGGCGCGGGCGCGGCCAACGCCGTTGATGACGTGACTCTGGAGCTGCCGCTGGGCAAAACGCTCGGCATTATCGGCGGCACGGGCAGCGGTAAGTCGACGCTCGTCTCGCTCATCCCGCGCCTGTACGATGCGGGTGTCGGCAGCGTAAGCGTAATGGGTGCCGACGTGCGCACCTGGCCGCTCGACCAACTGCGCCATGTGGTCGCGACCGTTCCGCAGCGCGCGTCGCTCGTGAGCGGTACGATTCGCAGCAACCTGACCTGGCGCGACGAGTCCGCGACCGACGAGGAGCTGTGGGCGGCGCTCGATATGGCGCAAGCCAGCGAGTTCGTGCGCAACAAGCCGCAGGGCTTGGATGCCCCGGTCGAGGCGGGCGGCAAGAATTTCAGCGGCGGTCAGCGTCAGCGCCTGACCATCGCGCGCGCCCTGGTCGGCTCGCCGCAGATCCTGATTATGGACGATTCCGCCTCGGCGCTCGACTTTAAGACCGACGCAGCACTTCGCCACGCCATTCGCGAGCGCAGCGCGCGCGGTGCCGCCGAGGGTGGGCTGCCGCTGACGACCGTCATCGTGAGCCAGCGCGTCTCGACCGTGCGCGACGCCGACATGATCTGCGTGCTCGACCACGGCTCGGTCGCGGGTCTGGGTACGCACGACGAGCTGTACGCAAGCTGCCAGCTCTATCGCGAGATCTGCCAGTCGCAGCTTCGTCGCGAGGAGCTCGAGGGCCAGCAGGGGAGCGCGGCGGCCGTGTTCGCCCCAAGTTCCGCGTCCGCCTCAACCGCCCCCGCATCCGCCTGCGCAAAGGAGGGCTGCTAGATGAATCCGTATACTTCTTCCGGTTCGGTCGCCACGATGACGGCCAACGTGTCCGGCAACGATAAGCTCAACGACCTGGGCGACGGCCCGCGCCAGCCCGGCGACCCCGAGCGCTATCCCGTGGGCGCGGTGACCCGTCGCCTGATGGGCTACGTGCGTCCGCACCGCATTTCGTTTGCGGCGTCGTTTGTGAGCGCCGCTATCTCGGTGATCCTGCAACTCTACACGCCCATCCTCGTCGGCGAGGGCATCGACCTCATCGTTGCCGCCGGACAGGTGGACTTTGACGCGCTGTTGCCGCTCGTCACCAAGCTTGCGCTGGTCGTGGTGGGCGCCGCGGCCTTCCAGTGGCTGCAGGGCTATTGCGTCAACCGCCTGTCCTACGAGACGGTGCGCGACATGCGCGTGGAGGCGAGCGACAAGCTCAGCCGCATGCCGCTCAGCTTTATCGACAGCCATGCCCACGGCGACCTCATGAGCCGCGTGGTCAACGACGTCGACCAGGTGGGTGACGGCCTGCTGCAGGGCTTTACGCAGCTCTTTACCGGCGTCATCACTATCGTGGGCACGCTCGCGTTTATGCTGTCCATCAACCTGACCATGACGCTTGTGGTGGTGCTCGTCACGCCGCTTTCCATCTTTGCGGCCGGCGCCATCGCCAAGCTCTCCAACAAGAGCTTTACGGCGCAGCAGCGCATTCAAGGCCAGCTCGGCGGTCATATCGAGGAATACGTGGGCGAGCAAAAGCTTGTGGATGCGTTTGCCTACGGACCAAATGCGCAGCAGCGCTTCGATGCCCTCAACGCCGAGCTCTACACGGCGGGCGAGCGCGCGCAGTTTATGGGTTCGCTCTCTAATCCCGGCACGCGCTTTATCAACAACATCATCTATGCCGTGGTGGCCGTGATCGGTTGCGTTGGCGTGATCACGGGCGTGCCCGCGGCGCTCACGGTGGGCGGCGTGCAGATCTTCCTGTCTTACGCCAACCAGTACACCAAGCCGTTCAACGAGGTCACCAACGTCATTACGCAGATCCAGACGGCCTATGCCTCGGCGCGGCGCATGTTCGCGCTGCTCGATGCGCGCGAGCAGGAGCCCGACGCTGTGGATGCCATTGAGCTTACCGCTCCGAAGGGCGAGGTCGCCTTTGAGCATGTGGACTTTAGCTACGTGCCCGACCGCAAGCTGCTGCAGGACATCTGCATCGATGCCAAACCCGGCATGCGGTTTGCCCTGGTCGGTCCCACGGGCTGCGGCAAGACGACACTTATCAACCTGCTGCTGCGCTTTTACGATATCGATGCCGGGCGCATCGTGGTCGACGGTCGCTCCTCGCGCGACTACACGCGTGAGAGCCTGCGCCGCGCCTTTGGCATGGTGCTGCAGGACACCTGGCTGTTCGAGGGCACGGTGGCGGAAAACATCGCCTACGGTTGTCCCGACGCCACGCGCGAGCAGATTATCGAGGCGGCCAAGCGCGCGCACGCGCACAAGTTTATCGTGCAGCTGCCGCAGGGCTACGACACGGTGATCGGCGAGGACGGCGGCACGTTTAGCCAGGGCCAAAAGCAGCTGCTGTGCATCGCGCGCGTCATGCTCACCGACCCGGCGATTCTGCTGCTGGACGAGGC
>CAKUHM010000220.1 GCA_934655835.1 uncultured Collinsella sp.
CTGTACCCGCGCGCGACCTCGGTCACAGCCTTGGCGGCCGACTCCGCAAGCGGGGCGCGACCCAGGTTGGTATGGATGACCACGCCTGTGGCATTCACAGCCGGCCGCAAGCTCGGCAGCGCGGAGCGATGGGCGCGAAACTCGATGGCCGCAGCCAGTTCGCGCTTGGAGCGCGGGGCGGCACCGGCACGAATCGCGGCGCGTTCCTCGTCGAGCTCGGCCGTCACGGCAGCATGGACCACCGCGTCACAGGTCTCCCCCGCCGCCTTCACCACCGGCCACTCGGCAAGCAGCTCGTTGACGGAAGGAATGGCGCGCAGGCGGGCGCGCACCTCATCGGACATGTTCTGGCTATCGCTCATGTGCGGCCTTTCAAAAGAAACGTGGATCAGTCGAATACATCAGCTGAGTCAATTACTCGTCATTATCCCCGCGCGCGACGATCTTTTCCACGCGAACGGCGTTTTCCTGGGTGAGCGCGGCACCCGTCAACGGGTCCCAACGCAACGGCGTATGGTCGAGCGGTCCCACGCCCAAGCCTTGAGCGCCACCGGCATCGGCTCCAAGCGAACGCCCGCCGGGGGCGGCCGACGTAAAGATGCACGCCGGATGCAGATAAGGCGTCGTCTCCACGCGCACGCGGTCGCGGCCCATATCACTCACGAGTTCGACGACCTCGCCGTCGGCGATGCCCATGTGCGCAGCGGCATCGGCATTCATCTGCACGGCATCCAGGTCGGAGCCCGCCTCGGCAGCACCGGCAGCCGCGAGCCTACGCGACGTGTGCGACTCAAAGGGACGGTTGCCGCTAATGAGGCGAAACATCCCCGGGCCAGGCTCCACCATGGGGGCGATCCAGTTGGGTACACGACCCAGGCCGGCTCGTTCCCATACGTCGCTTGCCAGCGCAATTTTGCCGCCATCCAAGGGAATCGCCGGCTCGCCCGTACGCGACGGCAACGCAACGCCCGTGTCGGCCCAGCCGCGCTCCTTGAGCTCGTCCAGATTGATCCCAAAAGGCGCCACCTGGGCAGCCGCCAGATCGTCAGACGTAAACTGGAAGTACTCGCCCACGCCACACGCCTGCGCCAGACCGGTAAAAATCTCCCGACCGGGACGCGTGTCGTCATGCTGCACAGGCAGCACGGCGTTGCGGTAGAACACCCGCGAATCGTTGGCACCCACGACTGTGCCCACACCGCGGTCGGCCTCCAGATACGTCACATCGGGCAGCACGAAGTCAGAAGCGCGCGCCGTCTCGGACCAGCGGATATCAATCGTCACGAGCAAGTCGAGCTGCTGCAAAATACCCAACCACGCTCCGGCGTTGCCATAGCCTGCCCCGGGATTGCTAGCATAGACGATGAGCCCGCGCAAATCGTCGGCCAGTATCGACTGACCGATGGTCGTGCACAGGCCGCGCACCGGATCGACCAGTGGATAGCGCTCGGACCCCAGCTTGGGCCCACGCGGCACCGGCGGCGTCGCAAAGCGCGTGGGATCGAGGTCGCCCAACACAAGCGGCGTGGGCGGATTGAGCGCGCCGCCCGCATGCCCGATACAGCCCAGCAGCACATCGACCAAGCAGATAGCGCGCGCGGTCTGGGTGCTATTGGCATACGCGATACCGATGCCACCATGAAAGCCCGCATCCACCACAGCGGCAGGCGCGGCGGCAGCGAGATCGCGCGCCGTGGCGACAATCTCTGCGGCTGGCACGTCGCACATCGACTCAGCCCACTCGGGCGTCCAGGCACGGGCCGCCTGCGCCAGTTCGTCAAAGCCCGTGGTATAGCGGGCAACAAACTCGTGGTCGTACAAGTCCTCGGCAATCAAGACATGCGCAATGCCCAGCAGCAAGGCCAGGTCGCAGCCCGGGCGCACGCGCAGCCAACGGTCAGCAAGCGCGGCCGAGCCGCTGCGCCGGGGGTCAACCACGATGATCTTCGCCCCGCGCCGGCGTGCATCGTTGAGCGCATCAACGGCCCCCATCGTCGACGAATCGACGATAGAACGCCCCAAATACATGATGCAATCGGTATGCGCCAAGTCGGAGGCGGGGCTGTAGCCCAGGGTATGCTCCCAACCGGTAAGTCGGCTTACCTCGCAGGCACCGTCGGCACCGTACACATTGGGCGAGCCCAGCGCATGCATAAAACGACACGCCCAGTAGCGGTCGAACGAGGGCACGCCGAGCGTCATGCCCAGCGCGCGCGGACCATGCCCGTCAACAATCCCGCCAAGGCGCGCCGCGATCTCCGCAAACGCCTCGTCCCAGCTCACCGCATCGAACCCCGAGCCATCCTCGCGGCGGCGCATGGGGTGCAAGATACGATCACGCTCGTCAAATGGCATGGACAGGCGATGCCGCCCTCGGGCGCATAGGGCCCGCGCCGCGCACGGATGCCCGACAACCGGCAGCTCGGCCACCACACGCCCATCCTCAACATGGACCGCAAAGGCGCAATCGGCATAGCATCCCCCGCATGTGGTCACCACGGCGCGACCGTCACGCTTCACAGCAGATGCCATCTCGATTACCCCTTTCATCAGCCAAACACAACAGGCCAAAAGCCCGGCAACGGGCCCCAGACCCAAAAAGCCTCCCGCACGGCAACGCCCCGCGGGAGGCCCAACGTCAAACAGACGATACCTTACGCCTCGGACTTCTTGGCGTAGATAAACCAGTAGCCGAGCGCGACCAGAACCGCGCCGCCCACGATGTTGCCCAGCGTGGCGGCGGACAGGTTGAACGCAATGCCCGCGGCGTTGAGCGCATCGGCGCCGGCGACCTTGGCACCGTAGCCGCATGCATGCATCACGGCGCCCATGGGCAAAAAGTACATGTTGGCAACGCAGTGCTCAAAACCGCAGGCCACAAACGCGGCAATGGGCAACAAAATGCCCACGACCTTATCGACCACGGTCTTGCCGGCGGTACCGATCCACACGGCCAGGCACACAAAGATGTTGCACAGGATGCCGCGGAAGAAGATCGTCACCCAGTCGATCGTCAC
>CAKUHM010000221.1 GCA_934655835.1 uncultured Collinsella sp.
AACTACGTACGTCATCGCGTGATGCCGGTGGTGGCTCAGCGCAACGCGAGCGTGTGCAAGACGATCGGCGCTGCCTGCGAGATTCTGGGGGACGAGGACGCGTTTCTGTCTCAGCTTTCGGCGCAAGCCTTTCGAAGCTGCCTGCGCAAAGAGGCGGCGGGCGCGCTGGTGCTCGATGCGCGCCGTCTTGCCGCCGCTGAGGTTGTGATTGCACGGCGTATCGTGCGGTTGGCGATTAAGCGCATCGATCCCGACGCGCGACCGGAGATGCGGCACGTGGAGCGCGTGCTCTCCTGTGTCGCTGCGGGCTCAGGCTCGGTAACGCTTCCTGCGGGAATTGATGCCCGTGTGGAGTTTGGCATGCTGGCGTTCAAGGCCCCGGCGGCGCGCGAGGGCTTAGTGGCCGACTGGATCTCCGTTCCCGGTCGTCTGCCGCTGGGGGCTGGGCGTATGCTGACAGCAGAGCCGATGGCTGTGGAGCCGGGGCGCGATATCGTGCACCGTGCCCGCGAGCTTGCTGCTGCCGGAGAGGTTGCGGCCTTGGTGGATGCGGCGGCCCTGGGGTTCGCCGACCGCGATAGCGAGCGGATCCTGGCGGGCTCGCGCGGGGAGATTCCCGCCGAGGCGCGATTGGCGCGCCTGTGGGTGGATAGCCCTGTGCCGGGAGACGTGATGTGCCCGTTGGGGATGAACGGTCGAAGCAAGAAAGTGTCAGACCTGTTGAACGAGGCGCGCATTCCTGTTTCAGACCGCTCTGGCGTACCCGTGGTAAGAACGGCTCCGGGAGGTGCCGTAGTATGGGTCGCGGGCGTTCGCGCGGACGAACGTTTTAAGTGCACGGCGGCGACGCGCGTGGCCTATCTGCTTCGCGTGGTTGACGCGGATTAGCTCCTCGCACCAGCTTTTCTGTGCGGCGTTGACGGTATTCCCGCGCTGATGGTGCGCGGGCTGGAAAATATACCCCGTGCGCTGCTAGAATGTGTAGTTCGCGTCCATGCGGCGGTGCGTGGGCGATTAAGCACAAGAAAGGGTTGTCATGGCTTCTCAACATCCGGATATCGAGAAGGTTCTGTTTACGCAGGAGGATATCAACGGTATCGTCTCTCGCCTAGGCGAGCAGATTACTCGCGACTACGCGGGTAAGGATCTGGTGCTGATTGCGGTCCTGCGCGGCGCCGTGGTCTTTATGGGCGACCTGATGCGCAAGATCGAGCTGCCGACCAATATCGATTTCATGGCTGTTTCGAGCTACGGCGACGGAGTGAAGTCCTCCGGTATCGTGCGTATCATTAAGGACCTGGATATCGACATCCGCGGTCGCGACGTGCTGATCGTCGAGGACATTCTGGACTCGGGCCTGACCCTCAAGTACCTGATGAAGAACCTCGAGAGCCGTAAGCCCGCTTCACTGGAGGTCGCTGCCTTCCTGTGGAAGGACGTTGAGGACCGCGTCTCGGCCGTCACGCCCAAGTATGTTGGAACCCATTGCCCCGATGCCTTTGTGGTGGGCTACGGCCTCGACTATGCCGAGCGCTATCGTAACCTTCCGTATCTGGGCATTTTGAAACCGGAGGTTTATTCGTAAGATGCCCGACGACCGTAACGATAACAATTCTCAGACTCCCCGGGAGCCTAAGATCCCGGGGATGCCCGGAGGCAAGAAGCCCACGCGTACGGGCTGGCTGTATTTTATTTTGGCTTGCGCGCTTCTGGGCTATGCCTTCTTTAATATGGGTTCCGGCTTTGCCAACTCCAGCAATACCGTAAAGCTCGCGACGAGTGAGATGGTCAGCGCCATCAAGCAGGATCGCGTCGAAGATCTGACCTATACGGTTCAGGACGGAAGCGTGACGGGTCATTACTGGAAGACGAAAAAGGACAAGGGCGACACGAGCGAGCTCAAGAGCTTTTCCTCGACCTATGTCGGTTCCGATTCGCTTGCCGAGCTCATGGCGGAGCACCCCGACACCAAGTACATCGTCAACACCAACGACCCCGATTTTTGGGGCGACTTGGCGATGAGCGTGCTGCCGACGATTGCCCTGATCGCCATCATGTTCTACTTTATGCGCCAGATGATGGGCGCCAACAACAGGAACATGCAGTTTGGCAAGACCAATGCCAAGACCAACGAGGCTACGCGTCCCAAGGTCAAGTTCGAGGACGTTGCCGGCGTGGACGAGGCGGTCGAGGAGCTCGAGGAGATCCGTGACTTTTTGAGCGATCCTGATCGCTATCGCAAGCTGGGCGCCAAGATCCCGCGTGGCGTGTTGCTGGTAGGCCCTCCGGGCACCGGTAAAACGTTGCTGGCCAAGGCCGTTGCCGGCGAGGCAGGCGTGCCGTTCTTTAGCATCTCGGGTTCCGACTTTGTCGAGATGTTCGTGGGTGTCGGCGCCAGCCGCGTGCGTGACCTCTTTAAGGAGGCCAAGTCCCAGGCCCCGTCGATCATCTTCATCGATGAGATCGATGCCGTGGGACGTCAGCGCGGAGCCGGTTTGGGCGGCGGCCACGACGAGCGCGAGCAGACGCTCAACCAGCTGCTGGTCGAGATGGACGGTTTTGAGGAAAGCGAGTCGGTCATCCTGATCGCCGCGACCAACCGCCCCGATATTCTGGACCCGGCATTGCTGCGCCCCGGTCGTTTTGACCGCCAAGTCACGGTTGACCGTCCGGACGTGAAGGGCCGCGAGCAGATCTTGCGCGTGCATGCTGAGAACAAGCCGATGGACGAGGACGTTAAGTTTGAGAAGCTCGCCCAGATGACCGTTGGCTTTACTGGTGCCGATTTGGCGAACCTGCTCAACGAGTCTGCGCTGCTGGCCGCTCGCCGTCATCGTTCCGTGATCTCGATGGACGAGGTCGAGGAGTCGATGGAGCGCGTGATTGCCGGACCGCAACGCAAGGGTCGCGTGATGACCGAAGCCGAGCGCACCACGATTGCCTACCATGAGAGCGGTCACGCTTTGGTGGGCCACATCCTGGAGCACTCCGATCCGGTTCATAAGATTTCGATTGT
>CAKUHM010000222.1 GCA_934655835.1 uncultured Collinsella sp.
CCATCCACCGATCCATGATCGGGCAGGACGACCGCATCTGGGCCTACAACACCATTCTGGAGTGCATCGGCGCCACGGGACCCGCGCTCGACATGACCTGGGCACTGCAGACCGAGAAGATTTCGCTTCTGCACCCCGATACCCTCCCCGACTTTGATCTGGAGGGTACGCTCGCCGCGCTTTCCGAAGCCGCCGTTGTCAACGGTGCCGCCGAGGACACGGCGTCGGGCCGCGACCGCATCGCCATGCGCATCATGGGCGTGCTTATGCCGAGGCCTTCGGTTGTAAACGAGGAGTTCAACGGACGCATGGGCGTCAACGAGCCCCGCGCCGCGACCGACTGGTTCTACGGCCTGTGCTGCGACGCCGGCTATGTGCGCCGCGCCGCCATCGCGCGCAACATCAAATGGAGCACCCCCACCAACTGGGGCGATCTCGAGATAACCATCAACCTGTCCAAGCCCGAGAAGGACCCGCGCGACATTGCCGCAGCCGGCGCCGCCAAGAACACGGACGAGAAGTATCCTGCCTGCCAGCTCTGCATCGAAAACGAGGGGTACCCCGGACGCTCCGCTGCAGCCGACGGTGGCGCTCACCCCGCTCGCCAGAACCTGCGCGTTATCCCCATTCAGCTCGACGGCGAGCGCTGGGGCTTCCAGTACAGCCCGTACGCGTACTATAACGAGCATTGCATTGCCATGAGCTCCGAGCATCGTCCGATGCACGTCGATCGCAAGGGCCTCTCCTGTCTGCTCGACTTTGTGGACCTGTTCCCGCACTACTTTATCGGCTCCAACGCCGACCTGCCCATCGTGGGCGGCTCGATCCTGTCGCACGACCACTTCCAGGGTGGCGCGCACGAGTTCCCGATGATGCACGCGGCCGAAGTCTCGCAGTTTAGCGTGCCCGGCTTTGACCAGGTCACCGGCACCGTGCTGCAGTGGCCGCTCTCGGTGCTGCGACTGCGCTCGCACGACCGAGCTCAGCTGCTCGATGCCGCCGAGAAGATTATCCTGGCATGGCGCGAGTGGACCGATGAGTCGGTTGGCGTCATCGCGCACACGGCCGACGGCGTGGCTCACAACACCGTGACGCC
This sequence comes from uncultured Collinsella sp., assembly GCA_934655835.1. The sequence continues at coordinate 1,097 of CAKUHM010000222.1, forward strand.
CGTCATCCGCCGCGTGGACTCCCGCGGTAATGCCGGCGGTGAGATCTACGAGGCCTACCTGGCACTTCGCTGTAACATCACGACCGACGAGCACCCGCTGGGCGTGTTCCACCCGCATGCTGAGTATCACCACATCAAGAAGGAGAACATTGGCCTGATCGAGGTCATGGGCCTGGCTATTCTTCCGCCGCGCCTGGTTCCAGAGCTTGGCGCTGTCCGTGAGCATCTGCTGGCAGCCAAGGTCGATGCCAGCTGCGACCTTGCCGGTGCGCTCGAGGGCGACGACCTTTGCCGCAGCCACGCCGCATGGGCCCTGGACGTCTATGCCCGCCGCGCCGATGAACTTACGGCCGACAACGCCATCGATATCCTGCATGAGGAGGTCGGCGTGGTGTTTGGCCACGTGCTCGACAACGCCGGCGTCTTTAAGTGGGACGAAGCCGGCCGCGCCGCCCAACAGCGCTTTATCGACTCGCTGTAGCACGCAGCTCAAACCGTCCCAATGATTCCATGGGGACGGAGGAAAACGGATCATTTCCGCCCCACACGACAACGACGCCCGCCAGCAACATCGCCGGCGGGCGCCGTTTTTGGTGCAAAGAAACCTGTTCCCCTTGCACCAAACCCTTGACAGCAATGAAAACGCCGATGTCTTGGCAACGCCAGCGAAAACCCACCAGAGTGAGCAAGGTGCCTTGAAGCAAAGCGGCATTGACCTTCTGGTCATGCCGCTGAAGCTGAAAGGCAGATTGCCGCTCTGGCGGGTTTGCAGCGTCGGCTGGTTACGCGGTTTGGTAAAACCGCGTAACCCTAAAGCTCCGTAACTTCCACGCTGTTGTAGACCTCGTCCCAGCGGTCCATGACCAGGTGGCCGGTCTTGGGGTCCATGGCGTTGAGCTTGCCGCAGGTATTGGCGGTCTTAAGCACCGTGACATCGTCGGTGCCGGCAGCAATGGCGTGTGCAAAGCCGGCGATGGTCGAGTCGCCGGAACCCGTCGCGTTGACAGCGGCAATCGCGGGCGTCTTGGCGCGGAACGCACGGCCCTCATGGAAGCCCACCGAGCCGGCAGCGCCCATCGAGACGACAACCCAGGGGATACCAGCAAAGCGGCCGTCGGCGGCAAGCGCCTCGCGCAGCGCGTCGACGTCGTCGGTGGTAAAAGACGTGCCCAGCAGGCCGTTGATCTCGGTCAGGTTGGGCTTCACGAGCTCGGGCTTGGCGTCGGACTCCAACGCGGCCTCCAGCGATGCGCCCGAGGTATCGAGCAGCACCTTGGCGCCCGCCTCTTCGGCAATCTTGACCAGCTCGGCATAGTAGCCAGCATCGACGCCGCGCGGCAGCGAGCCCGAAAGCGTCACAACATCCGCCTTGGCAGCAAGCTCGGCGAACTTGGCCGTAAAGGCCTCGAGCTCAGCAGAAGCGATCTGTGGGCCACTCTCCAGCAGCTCGGTCTGATTACCCTCGTGCAGGATGTTCAGGCAAATGCGCGTCTCGCCGGCGATGGGCACAAAGTCGTTCTTAACGCCGTCGGCATCCATAAGCTCGGCCATATAGGCACCCATGTGACCGCCGAGCAGACCGGTCGCGAGCACTTCGTCGCCCAGCTGCAGCAGCACACGGCTCACGTTGAGGCCCTTGCCACCAGCGGTCTTTTCGGGCGTCACGCGATTCACGTCGTCGATAATCAGCTTGTCGAGCTGATAGCGCGTATCAATCGACGGGTTCATGGTAACGGTCAGAATCATGTTGATCTCCTGTTTCCGGGGCACGACGTGTGCGTCCCCAAACATACGATAGCTCGTTAAAGAATCTCGATCTCAAAGCCACGGGTGACGGTCTCCCCCGGCTTGGCCACCAGGCAGCCACGCTTGTGCTCCAAGATATCGTCCTCGTCGGAGCAGGTGGACAGGCC
>CAKUHM010000223.1 GCA_934655835.1 uncultured Collinsella sp.
GGCTAGGGATGAACACCATGATGCAGCCCGAGAAGATACCGCTCATGGTCTGCGGAATCACGACCTTAAAGATCGTGGTGAGCATGTTGGCACCCAAATCAAAGCTCGCCTCGATCTGCGACTCGTCGAGCTTTTCGATGGCGGCGTAGAGCGGCAGCACCATAAACGGAAACATGTCGTAGGCCATACCAAAAACCGTGCAGGCCTGGTTATACAGGAACTGAATGGGCTCACTCGTCGCACCGATTGCCATCAAAAAGCTGTTGAGCTGACCGCTCGCCGAAAGAAACGTGCGCCACCCATAGATACGCACCAGCGAGTTCGTCCAAAACGGAATGATGATCATCATGTACAGCAGTGTCTTTTTGGACTTGAACGTACGGCTGATCAGGTAGCTAAACGGATAGGCCAGTACCAGGCAAACGACCGTGGAAATGGCCGCGATCAGGATGGACTGACCGTAGATCTTAAGGTACTCGGGGTCCAGCATGGCCTGGAAGTTATCGAGCGTAAAGCTATAGACCACGTTGTAGTACTGATCGGTGGAGCAAAAGCCCATGATCAGGATGTAGAGCAACGGCACCGCGATAAATGCGATCAGCCACAGGGTGACGGGCCCCACGGTGACCAGCGACGGCAGCGTGTTGGAGCGAAAACGGCGGCGGCGCTCAATGCGGGCGGCCTCGACGTCATGCTCGGTGGCGGCAACGGTCGCCGCCATAGTTGCGGTATCGGACATAGCTGTCGCCCCCTAACGCATCTCGGCATTCTCGAGTGCCGAGAAAAAGACCTGGTCGAGCGTCTTGATCGTGCGGGCATCCGCCGGGTCCCAGTACAGATAGACCAGGCCGTTCTCGGGCAGCTCGTCGCCAGCCAGCCGCTCCAGGCGCACCTCCTGGCCATCGGGCAATACCACGATCGCCTTGATCATGGAGCCCACGTACACCTGCTCACGCACGGTGCCCATGAGCGAGAAGCCATCGCGCGGCTCGAGCGCAAACTGCATGCGCTCCGGACGCACCGACACGGCCACGAGCTCGCCAAAGTGAAAGCCCTTGGCATCGGAACGAATCGTGCCGGACTCGAGCGAAATCTCGAGCCCATCGGGCGTGTCGGCCGAAACCATGCCTTCGAACAGGTTGGTCTCGCCGATAAACGTGGCCACGAACTTGCTTGCCGGCGCCTCGTAGATCTCCTTGGGCGTACCAATCTGCTCCAGCACGCCGTCGTGCATGATCGCGATACGGTCGCTCATGGTGAGCGCCTCTTCTTGATCGTGCGTCACGTAGAGAAACGTAATATTGAGCTTGCGCTGGAGGCGCTTGAGCTCGAGCTGCATCTGCTTGCGCAGCTTGAGATCGAGCGCACCCAGCGGCTCGTCGAGCAGCAAGATCTTGGGTCGGTTGACCAGGGCGCGAGCAATGGCAACGCGCTGCTTTTGGCCGCCGGACAGCTGATCGGGTTTGCGGCCCTCAAAGCCGCCGAGCTGCACCAGGTCGAGCATCTCCATCACGCGCTCGCGAATCTCGTCCTTGGGAACCTTCTTCATCCTCAGGCCGTAGGCGACGTTGTCGAAGATGGTCATGTGCGGAAACAGCGCGTAGCTCTGGAACACGGTGTTCACGTCGCGCTCGAACGGCTCCTTATCGGCCACGTTGGTGCCGGCAAGCAAAATCTCGCCCGTCGTGGGCTGCTCAAAGCCGGCGACCATGCGTAGTGTCGTCGACTTGCCCGAGCCGGACGAGCCCAGAATCGTCAGGAACTCGCCCTCCTGCACATCGATGGACAGGTCTTTGACCACATGGTTCTCGCCGTAGAACTTGTTGATGTTCTTAATCTGGACGAGTGGTTTGGTACCAGGCATGGCAATCGCCTTCTCTCGATCCATCTACCTACAGAGCGGCGTTGCCACGCTCGCCGGTGCGGATTCGCACGGCATCGGCAATATCGCGGATAAAGATCTTGCCGTCGCCCACACGACCGTCGGCCATGCGCTCGCGAACGGCCGAGATAATGGTCTCGACATCCTGGTCGCGCACGACCACACTCGCCTGGATCTTGGGCAGCAGGTTGATGTTGATCTTGAAGCCGCGAATCTCGTTGACGCCATCGGTCGAGGCGCCCTTCTGCGTGCCACAGCCCATAACAGACGAAACGGTCATACCGCCGCAATGCACTTCGTCAAGAATGGCCTTCAGGCTCTCGAGCATCTCCGGGCGAATGATGAGTACCAGTTCCTTCATGGTTTTCTCCCCTCTTCGGTGGCGGTGAGCGCGCCTGTGCGCGTTCGTTGTTGGGGATTATGCGAGCCAAAATCGCCCGTTTTATTAACGGAGTGTTTTGAAACACGGGTGACGCTGAGCGTTTACGCCTGTGCAACATAGGTCGCAAGCTGGCAATATGCTCGAAATACAAACGAAACGCCGGTCGCATGGGAACCCGCCCGTACGACCGGCGTTCTTTAATTGCATGAATGGGGCACGTGCCCAGCGACCTACGATGCGCTTGCGAGGTTCACGATAACCACGCCCGCGACGCACAGGCCAAGACCCACGAGCATCATGGGGCTCAGGTGGTCTCCAAAGACCAGCACCGAAATGACCGAGGTGGCGACGATACCCGCAGCGCACCATGTGGCATAGGCGCTCGCGAGGTCGAGCACGTTAAGCACGAGCGAAAACAGGTAGAAGCTCAGACCGTACAGCACAATTGTCGCCACACTGGGCGCCGGCACGGTAAAGCCATGCGTGGCCTTAAGGGCAGACGATGCCCCGATCTCGCAAGCAATGGCTATCGCCAGCTGCACATATGGCATAACGCCCTCCTATGCTGCGGCGCATACGCTGCCGAGCAGCTCGCGCAAGGGAGAGCCGATGCCTTCCAACAGCTCGGGCGCGATGATGGCAAAAACGGGAACCTCACCGGCACCCACGACGGCAGGCACTCTGCCCTCCGAGACAATGCACCCGTAGGGAACAAAGCCGTCCTCGCCGGCATCGAGC
>CAKUHM010000224.1 GCA_934655835.1 uncultured Collinsella sp.
GCGGCTCGCTACTCGCCCAGGATCAGCGTGGCGAGCTCGTCCTGGGTGTCTACCACGTAGTCGGCGCCGGCGGCCTCCAGCTCTGCTCGGCCGCGGAAGCCCCAGGTGACGCCTGCGCTCTTAAGGCCGGCGTTGTGGCCGGTCAGAACATCGACATTCGAATCGCCTACGTAGAGCGTGGTCGCCGGGTCGGCGCCCAGCTCATCCATCACATGCAGCGTGACGGGGGCCTCGGGCTTGGGCGGATACGCGTCGACGCGACCCTGCACCAGCGCAAAACGATCGGGGCCAAAGTACTTTTCGATAAGCGGAGCGGCCGAAATATGGTCCTTGTTGGTGAGCACGGCAAGCTGAATGCCCGCGGCGCGCAGGCGGTCGAGCATCTCGATCGTGCCATCGTAGGGAGCGGTGTGGTCTTCCTTGTGCTCGCCGTAATAGGCCCTAAACTCGGCAAGCGTCTGCTCAAACATTCGACCGTCGCCCGCGTACTCGGCGGGCATAAAGCGCTCGACTAGCTTAAGCATGCCGTTTCCCACCTTGTAGCGGTATTCGTCCACGGCAAACGTGGGCCAGCCGTGCATCTCACAGGTATGGTTGCCGGCGGCCGCCAGGTCCTCGAGCGTATTGAGGATGGTGCCGTCCAGATCAAAGATCACATGGGAAAAGGCTGCTGCCATGGGTGCTCCTGCCGTTTGAGTTGTAAAGCGCACCCCATGATACTGGGCTTGCGTGTCGGGCGTGCCTGGAATCTGAATATCTGTAGCAGCCTCGAGCTGCGCTGCGGCGGATGTGGCCCTTTGCCGCTAGCAAATCCTCGGCAGCTGCTCTCCCACGAGCATGTCGAGGATGCGGGTCGAGCCCCAGCCGGTGTGCACGCGCACGGCGGGACGAGCGCCTTCGGCGACCGGCAGCACGCGACCGATGATGGCGGCGTTCTCGCCGTAGCGGGCGGCGCGCATGGCTGCTAGCGCCGCGTCGGCCTGCTCGGCTGGCACCACGGCGACCATCTTGCCCTCGTTTGCCACCTGCAGCACGTCGTAGCCGAGCATCTCGCAGGCGGCCTGCACATCGGAGCGCACGGGCACGGCGTCCTCATCGATTTCCATGGCAACGTCGCTGGCCTGCGCAAACTCGTTGAGCGTGGACGCCAGGCCGCCGCGCGTGGGGTCGCGGAAGCAGCGTGTGTCGGGGGCGGCGGCCAGCACGTCGGCAATCAGGTGGTTGAGGGGCGCGGCGTCGCTCTCGATGCTGCTCGAGAACGCCAGGCCCTCGCGCTGGCTCATGATGGCGATGCCGTGGTCGCCCAGCGTGCCCGAGACCAGGATGACATCGCCGGGCTGGCAGTTTGCACCGCTGAGCGCCACGCCCGCAGGCACCTCGCCCACGCCAGCGGTATTGATGTAGACGCCGTCGGCCCCGCCGCGCTCGACCACTTTGGTGTCGCCGGTGATGATTTTGACGCCCGCCTCGCGCGCCGTCTCGGCCATGGTCTGCACAATCTGGCGTAGCTTATCCATGGAATAACCCTCTTCGAGGATAAAACCGCACGAAAGATAGCGCACGTTGGCGCCCGAGGTCGCGACGTCGTTGACGGTTCCGCACACGGCGAGCCTGCCGATATTGCCACCGGGGAAGAACTGCGGCGTCACCACAAAGCTGTCGGTCGACATGGCGATGCGCCCGCTGCCGGACAGGGCGGCGACGCCGGCGTCGTTGCCTTCGAGCAGCTCGGGCGACCCAAAGGCATCCAGAAAGACCTCGTCGATGATGCGTTTCATCATCTGCCCGCCGGAGCCATGGCCCAGCAGGACAGTGCTATCGGTAGCAGTACGAGACATATCGAAAACTCCAATCGGGGATGTTCGGGCTAGCCTTGGTAACGGTAGTACGCCGCACAGCTGCCTTCCGAGCTCACCATGCACGGGCCAACAGGATGCTCGGGCGTGCAGGCGTGGCCGAACAACGGGCAGTCGCTCGGTGCAATGGCCCCGCGCAGCACGTCGCCGCAACGGCATCCGCGCGGCTCGACCGTCGGTTCGATCGGCACGTCATAGCGGACGCCGGCGTCAAAACGCGAGAACTTGGGACGGATGGAAAGACCCGAGGCGGCAATCGGTCCCAGCCCGCGCCACGTGGTATCGCACGGCTCAAATACCTGCTCGACCAGCTGGCGCGCCACGGGATTGCCGTCCGCATTGACGCCGCGGCGGTACGCGTTGTCGATTGCGGGCCGTCCCTCAACAACCATCTGCACCAGCATGCAGATGCCCTGCAGAATATCGACCGGCTCAAATCCGGTAACTACGCCCGGGGTCTTAAACTCGTCGACCAAAAAGCCAAAGGGCGCCAGGCCTGTGATGGTGGCGACATGGCCCGGCAGGATAAAGCCGTCGATGGTCGTCTCGGGGTCGTTGGCAATCGCACGCAGCGCCGGCGGCGTGGTCTTGTGGGAGCAATAGACCGAGAAGTTCTGGAGCCCGCGCACATCTGCCTCCAAAATGGCGGCGGCGATGGTGGGCGTCGTGGTTTCAAAGCCCACACCCATAAAGATGACCGGGCGGTCGGGGTTGTGTTCGGCAATATCGAGCGCGTCGAGCGGGGAGTATACGATGCGGATGTCGCGCCCCGCCGCCTTTTGTGCGGCGAGCGAGGTAGACGACCCGGGCACGCGCATCATGTCGCCAAAGGTGGTGATGATGGCGCCGTCCATCTTGGCGAGTGCGATTGCGTGGTCGATGTCACGGTTGGCGGTGACGCAGACGGGGCAGCCCGGACCGCTCAGCAGCTTGAGCCCCGTCGGCATAATGGAGCGAAAGCCATAGCGACCAATGCTCACGGTATGCGTACCGCAGACTTCCATCAGGTTGATGGTGCGGTTGCCGACAAGCTCATGAATGCGGTCGATGAGCTCGCGAGCGAGTTTGGGATCGCGGAATGCCGAAAAATCGATACCGGGGCGAGCCGGCTGCGCCGCCGCCACTAGTA
>CAKUHM010000225.1 GCA_934655835.1 uncultured Collinsella sp.
GAAGCCAAGAGCGAGGAGGCCCTCGAGGCCCTGCAGGAGATGAGCGCGGCGCAGTCCAAGGTGTTGCGCGACGGCAAGCTCGTGCACCTACCGAGCGCTGAGCTCGTGCCCGGCGACGTGATCATGCTCGAGGCGGGCGACTCCGTCCCGGCAGACTGCCGCGTGCTCGAGAGCGCCACGATGAAGATCGAGGAAGCCGCCCTGACCGGCGAGTCCGTGCCCGTAGAGAAGCACGCCAACGTGATTGAGCTCGCCGCAGGCACCGACGACGTGCCGCTCGGCGACCGCAAGAACATGTGCTACATGGGCTCTACCGTGGTGTACGGCCGCGGTCGCGCCGTCGTGGTCGGCACCGGCATGAACACCGAGATGGGTAAGATTGCCGGCGCTCTGGCCGAGGCCAAGGAAGAGCTCACGCCTCTGCAGGTTAAGCTCGCCGAGCTCAGCCGCATCCTCACCATCATGGTGATTATCATCTGCGTCGTGATCTTTGGCGTTGACATCCTCCGCCACGGCGTGGGCAACGTCCTTACCGATCCGACTGCCTTGCTCGACACCTTTATGGTCGCTGTCTCGCTCGCCGTCGCTGCCATCCCCGAGGGTCTGGTCGCCGTCGTGACCATCGTGCTGTCGCTTGGCGTGACCAAGATGGCCAAGCGCCAGGCGATTATCCGCAAGCTCTCTGCCGTCGAGACCCTTGGCTGCACGCAGACCATCTGCTCCGACAAGACCGGCACCCTTACCCAAAACAAGATGACCGTCGTCAAGCACGAGCTCGCCGCGCCTGAGGAGAAGTTCCTGGCCGGTATGGCTCTGTGCTCCGACGCCCAGTGGGATGAGGAGCTGGGCGAGGCCGTGGGTGAGCCGACTGAGTGCGCGCTCGTCAACGACGCCGGCAAGGCGGGGCTCACCGGCCTGACCGCCGAGCATCCGCGTGTGGGTGAGGCCCCGTTTGACTCGGGCCGCAAGATGATGTCCGTGGTCGTCGAGACCCTGGACGGCGAGTATGAGCAGTACACCAAGGGCGCGCCCGATGTGGTGATCGGCCTGTGCACCCATATCTACGACGGCGACAAGGTCGTTCCACTGACCGAGGAGCGTCGTGCCGAGCTCGTGGCCGCCAACAAGGCCATGGCCGACGAGGCCCTGCGCGTGCTGGCGCTGGCAAGCCGCACCTACACCGAGGTCCCGGCCGACTGCAGCCCCGCCGCGCTCGAGCACGACCTGGTCTTCTGCGGCCTGTCCGGCATGATTGACCCGGTCCGCCCCGAGGTGGCCGACGCCATCCGCGAGGCGCATGACGCCGGCATCCGCACCGTCATGATCACGGGCGACCACATCGACACCGCCGTGGCCATCGCCAAGCAGCTGGGCATCGTCGCCGATCGCAGCCAAGCCATCACCGGTGCCGACCTCGATCGCATGAGCGACGAGGAGCTCGACGCGCACATCGAGGATTACGGCGTGTACGCCCGCGTCCAGCCCGAGCACAAGACCCGCATCGTCGAGGCTTGGAAGTCGCGCGACCAAATCGTGGCCATGACGGGCGACGGCGTCAACGACGCTCCGTCCATCAAGCGCGCCGACATCGGCGTGGGCATGGGCATCACCGGTACCGATGTCACCAAGAACGTCGCCGACATGGTGCTTGCCGACGACAACTTCGCCACCATCATCGGTGCCTGCGAAGAGGGCCGTCGCATCTACGACAACATCCGCAAGGTCATCCAGTTCCTGCTTTCGGCCAACCTTGCTGAGGTGTTCTCGGTGTTTATCGCCACGCTCATCGGCTTTACCATCTTCCAGCCGGTGCAGCTGCTGTGGGTGAACCTAGTTACCGACTGCTTCCCCGCGCTCGCGTTGGGCATGGAGGATGCCGAGGGCGACATCATGAAGCGCAAACCGCGCAACGCCAAGGACGGCGTCTTTGCCGGCAATATGGGCCTGGACTGTGTGGTCCAGGGCCTAATCATCACCGTGCTGGTGCTGGCGAGCTTCTTTGTGGGCGTGTACTTTGACATGGGCTACATCCACATCGCCGATATGATTGCCGGCAATGCCGACGAGGAAGGCGTGATGATGGCGTTCATCACGCTCAACATGGTCGAGATTTTCCACTGCTTCAATATGCGCAGCCGTCGTGCGTCGCTGTTCACCATGAAGAAGCAGAACAAGTGGCTGTGGGCTTCCGCCGCGCTGGCGCTGGTGCTGACGGTGATCGTAACCGTGCAGCCGACGCTTGCCGAGATGTTCTTTGGCCCCGTGACGCTTGAGCTCAAGGGCGTTGTCGCTGCCCTGGGCCTGGCCTTCCTGATCATCCCGCTGATGGAGATCTACAAGGCGGTCATGCGCGCGGTCGAGAAAGAGTAACGTACCTGTCCGGGCCCGACCGCCTGCGGGGTTTCCACGGGCACGTCCTCGCGCTTCGCGCTGCGGGATGTGCCCTTTGGAAACCCCTCCCGGCAGGCGGGCCCTGCGGTAACGTTGCTGGCTTCTCTCGCGCGGATGAAAAAGGCTGAGAGAAAGTTTGTGAGCCGGTCGAGCATTTGCTCGACCGGCTCTTTTGATTTAGGGCTTTGCCCGGCCAGCTCTTTTTGATTTAAAATACCTGCTCAGTTGTGATTTATGGTGCTGGGAGACTCTTGTGGGCAAGGCTAAGGCAAAAGCGAAGAAAAAGACGACGGGGGCGCGGGCTAAGCGTGATCGTCGTCGGAAGCTTGCGACCGAGGCCCCTGCGTCTGCCGAGGAGTTGCTGACAAGTGTGCCGGGGCTCGATACTCTGCAGGATGTTCCGGCGTTCGATGACCTGCCGGTCGATGCGGCTCAGCAGGCTGCCTTCGATGACTTTTGCGCGCATGCCGAGGAGCCCGAGCAAATGCAGCTGGGCGCCGTGGTGCGCCTGGACCGCGGGTTTCCGCTGGTGGCGACTGCCGACGATACCTTCCG
>CAKUHM010000226.1 GCA_934655835.1 uncultured Collinsella sp.
GCACCGGGCTGCTCGTCACGGTTGATGAGGTCGATCCGACACTCGACGAGATGATTCAGCTCGCAGCGACGTATCAGCACTTTGTAACCGACGGGAAGCGTGTCGCCCTGCTTATGGCGGGGCTTCCCAACAACGTCTCGACGTTGCTGAACCACAAGACGGTCTCGTTCCTGCGGCGCGCGCAGCAATACCATCTGGGTCGCATTGCCGACTATGACGTGCGCGAAGCCTTAATTCGTACAATTCAGGAAAACGATCGCCTGGCAGATGCAGAGGGAATCGACAGAGCCGTTCGCTCGATCTCTGGTTTTCCCTTCCTATTGCAACTCGTAGGCTACCGTGCCTGGGATCTCACAAGCGATTCGAAGGAAATCTCGTCACGCGACTTTGACCTGGGAATTAAAATCGCGCGCGACGAGATGGACGACCGAATCCTCGCGGCAACCTATCGGGAACTCACCGCAGAGGACAAGCGGTTCCTCATCGCTATGCTCGATGACGAGGAAGAGTCCACCACCGCCGACCTTATCGAGCGCCTTAAGCGTTCGCCGCAACAGGTCTCTCGCTACCGACGCCGCATGATAGACGCCGGCATCATTGGAGAACGCGGGCGCGGAATCGTCGCTTTTGAATTGCCATTCTTCCGCGACTACCTCGCCGCTCAATGCGTGAAATAGAAGTCAACGTGACAAAGGGACAGTCCCTTTGTCACGTTGCCTATAAGTAGCGGCCGGTGATGCTTGCGAAGCAGGCTGCGATGTCGCCTGGCGTGCCGGCGCAGACGATTTGCCCGCCCGCATCGCCACCGCCCGGGCCCATGTCGATCACGTAATCGGCGTTACGGATAAGATCGAGGTCGTGCTCGATCACGACAACTGTGGCGCCCTTGGCAACAAGGCCGTCGAACACACTCAGCAACACCTGAACATCGAGCGGATGTAGTCCAATCGTGGGCTCGTCGAATACGAATACGGCATCGTCCTGCACGCGGCCCATCTCGCTCGCGAGCTTAAGGCGCTGTGCCTCACCGCCCGAAAGCGCCGGTGTGGGCTCGCCAAGCGTGAGATAACCCAGGCCCAGGTCGTGCAAGATCTGCAAGCGCGTCTGAACCTTCTTGAGCCCCAGTGTGGCGTCGATGGCCTCGTCCACACTCATATCCATGAGCTGCGGCAACGTAAGCAGACTCCCGTCCTTGCCCTCGCGATGGATATGCGAAGCCGCGTCTGCATAACGCGAGCCGCGACATGCCGGACAGACGATCTCGACGTCGGGCAAAAACTGCACGTCGAGCGATATCGAGCCCGTGCCATCGCACGTAGGGCAGCGCAAAGCGCCAGTGTTGTAGCTAAAGGCACCCGCCTTGTAGCCGGCTGCCTTGGCCTCGGGCGTACGGGCGAAGGCGCGACGCAGCTCGTCATGGATGTCGGCATAAGTCGCCACCGTCGAGCGCACGTTGGCGCCGATAGGCGTGGCGTCAATCAGGTTTGCGCGCGTGATGCCCTCGGCATCGACCCAACGCACGTGCCCCGGCAGGCGCTCGCCAGCTGCCTGCGCCTTGAGTGCCGGAATGAGCGTCTCGAGCACCAACGTCGTCTTGCCCGAGCCCGAAACGCCCGTCACCGCGACCAAGCGACCGCGCGGGATATCGACTTCGAGCGGCTTGACGGTATGGATGGCATCGGTCGCCATGCGGATATGGCCCTGGTCGAACATTTCCTCGTCAGTCACCTGCGGGCGCAAGCGCTTGGGGTCTGCGCGTAAAAACGGCGCGATGCGGCTGCCCTGCGCGTGCTCGATCTCGTCCACCGTACCGGCGGCGATCACATTACCGCCTCCTGCTCCGGCAACGGGGCCCATCTCGACCAGATAATCGGCTTCCGCCAGCACGCGCGCATCGTGGTCGACAACGACCACGGTGTTGCCGTCATCCACCAGGTCGCGCATCACGCCCACCAAGCCGTCGACATTGGCAGGATGCAAGCCGATCGAGGGCTCGTCCAGCACATAAAGCACGCCCGTCGATCGGTTGCGCACCACGCGGGCAAGCTGCACGCGCTGGCGCTCGCCCGTGGAGAGCGTGGCGCCTGCGCGATCGAGCGAAAGGTAATCGAGACCCAGGTCGACCAGACGACGGGCCACGCTCAAAAACGAATCGCAGATATCCGCTGCCATGGGTTGCATCTCGGCCGGCAAGGATGCGGGCACCCCGCGCACCCACTCAATCGCCTCACCCAACGTCATGGCCGCCGCCTGCGCCAGATTGATACCGCGCACCTGGGGTTGGCGCGCGGCCTCGGAGAGGCGCGTGCCGCCGCAGTCACGGCACGGGCCCTCGCGCAAAAAGCGAGCCACGCGTTTGAGGCCCTTATCGTCCTTAACCTTGGCGAGCGCATTCTCGACGGTATAGACGGCGTTGTAATAGGTAAAGTCAAGCGGCGTGGCGCCCTCGCCGTTTTTGGGAACGTAGAGAATATGCTTCTTAACCGCCGGACCATGGAACACGATGTCGTGCTCTTGAGGTGTGAGCTGGTTAAACGGCACATCGGTACGCACACCCATCTCGCCGGCTACCTGCTTCATCAAGTCCCACATGAGCGTGCCCCAGGGAAGCACCGCGCCTTCGTTGATGGTCTTGGACTCGTCGGGCACCAGGCTCGCTTCGTCCACCTCGCGCATGACACCGGTACCGCCACAGGTGGGGCATGCACCGCCGCTATTGAAAGCCAAATCCTCGGCACTCGGCGCGTAGAACTCGCGGCCGCATGTCGAACACATGAGCGGCAGGCCTGCGGCCACGTTAAGGCTCGGCTCCACACGCGCCCCGCAATGTGGGCACACGTGATGGGCACAGCGGCTAAAGAGCAAACGCAGGCTGTTGTTGAGCTCGGTCATGGTGCCAAAGGTCGAGCGTACGCCTGGCACACTAGGGCGCTGATGCAACGC
>CAKUHM010000227.1 GCA_934655835.1 uncultured Collinsella sp.
GTGAGTGACCATTGTAGCGCCATGCCCGCCGGGGGCCAGCAATCTACGATTTCTACCCCGTCTTCCGACTGTTAGTTGGCATGGATGATGCGGTTGAGCTCGTCGAGGTATTGCTGCAAGAGGAGAGAGGGCTTGCGCTCGTCGTGCATGATGTAGCCAACGTGCATCGTTGGGGCGTCTGCTAGCGGGATCGATGCCATGCCCCATTGCATTTCATTGGAGAGGACACCGGTCGACAGGGTGTAACCGTTCGATGTGATAAGTAAGTTAGTAAGTGTTCCGCGGTCCGAGATTCGTATGTTGCGGTCACAAGGGATATAGCTAAAAGGTTCCTCGGCGTAATAGAAGGAGTTTGAGGTTCCCTGCTCAAAGCTGTAGCGCGTATAGGGCGTGAGGTCGGCAAGGGACAGCTGCGGGCGGCGTGCGAGCGGGTGGCGCTCGCTAACGAAGACGTGGACCGTCGCGTCGAATAGGGGATGGAAGCTTGCGCGGGCATCGGCGAAGGCCTTCTGCAGAACGCGGGCGTTAAAGTCATCCAGATACAGAATGCCGATATCGCTGCGAAACGCACGGACGTCATCGATGATCTGCGATGTGGTGGTCTCGCGCATGATGAACTCGAACTTGCTGTCGCGGCAGCGCTCGACTACGTTGACAAAGGCCTCGACCGAAAAGGCGTAGTGCTGGGCCGAGATGGCAAGGCGGGCTTGTGGGGTGCCGCCGTCCTCGTAGCGGGCCTCGAGCATATCGGCCTGCTCTACAACCTGGCGCGCATAGCCCAAAAGCTCGGTGCCGTCGTTGGTGAGCGTGACACCGCGGCTGGAGCGCGTGAAGATTTCCAAGTGGAGCTCCTGCTCCAGGCTTTTGACGGCGTTTGAGATGTTGGACTGAGCGGTATAGAGGCGCTGGGCTGCGGCGTTGATTGAGCCGGACTCTGCCACGGCGATCAGAAAACGAAGTTGCTGAAGGGTCATCGGCTCTGTCCTTTCGATTGCTATCTATAAAACAGATAACAGGTTAGCGCTTTTAAGTGATTGACCGAGCGAAACAATGCTCGTACTATTCAAAACACACAAAGGCGGTAGGTAATTAAGCCGACCACGGAACCGGGATGCGAAAGGAGATCCGCATATGAATTGCTTACCAAGACGAATGCCGGGCTCCTGTTTGCGCCCGTCGGCGTGATCAGGAGACAGCGACTTACTTCTCTCTTATTTATTTACTTTCGTTCGATCAAGGAGATCATCATGAGCCAGTTCATCAACAACCCCGAGCACACCTTTGGTTTCGATACCCTGCAGCTGCACGTTGGCCAGGAGAGCGCCGATCCCGCATCCGATGCCCGCGCCGTGCCTATCTATCAGACCACGAGCTACGTATTCCGCAATGCCCAGCACGCCGCCGACCGCTTTGGCCTTGCCGACGCCGGTAACATCTACGGTCGTCTGACCAACTCCACCCAGGGCGTCTTTGAGGACCGCATCGCCGCGCTCGAGGGCGGCGTGGCCGGTCTCGCCGTCGCTTCCGGTGCTGCCGCTATCACCTATACCCTGCAGGCACTCGCCCAGGCCGGTGACCACGTGGTGGCCCAGAAGACCATCTACGGTGGCTCCTACAACCTGCTGGAGCATACGCTCTCCCAGTTTGGCGTCGAGACCACGTTTGTCGATGCCCATAACCTGGACGAGGTCGAGGGCGCCATCAAGGACAACACCACGGTCATTTACCTCGAGACGCTCGGTAACCCCAACTCCGATATCCCCAACATCGACGCCATCTCCGAGATCGCCAAGAAGCACGGTCTGCCGGTTGTCGTCGACAACACCTTCGGCACTCCGTATCTGTTCCGTCCGCTGGAGCACGGTGCCAACATCGTCGTCCACTCTGCAACCAAGTTCATCGGTGGCCACGGCACCTCGCTGGGCGGCGTGATCGTCGACGGCGGTAACTTCGATTGGAAGGCAAGCGGCAAGTACGCCCAGATCGCCGAGCCCAATCCCTCCTACCATGGCGTCTCGTTTGCCGAGGCTGCTGGTCCTGCCGCCTTCGCAACCTATGTCCGCGCTATCCTGCTGCGTGACGAGGGCGCCTGCATCAGCCCGTTCAACGCCTGGATCCTGCTCCAGGGCACCGAGACCCTGTCGCTGCGCGTCGACCGTCATGTCGAGAACACCAAGAAGGTCGTCGAGTTCCTGAACGGCGACAGCCATGTTGCCAAGGTGAACCACCCGAGCCTGCCCGAGCATCCCGATCATGAGCTCTATCAGAAGTACTTCCCCAACGGCGGTGCCTCGATCTTCACCTTCGAGATCAAGGGCGGCCAGGAGGCGGCTTGGAAGTTCATCGATCACCTGCAGGTGTTCTCGCTGCTCGCCAACGTGGCCGACGTCAAGTCTCTCGTCGTGCACCCGGCTACCACCACGCACTCCCAACTCTCTGCCGAGGAGCTCGCCGAGCAGAACATCACGCCCTCCACGATCCGTCTTTCCATCGGTACCGAGAACGCCGAGGACATCATTTGGGATCTGAAGCAGGCCTTCGCCGCGCTGGACGAGTAGGGCGACTTGTGCAAGGCCCCCTTGCGACACGATGGGTATAACTGCATAAAATGCCTGCTCAAGACGCCTGTGCGAACAATGGTTGCACAGGCGCCTTTTTTTGCATAGAGAGGGTGCAAAAACAGGGTTTTTGACACGATTTATGCATTCGAGTTGTGGAAAACTCCTGTTGAGAGGATGTGAGTTTTACGCAATTGACGTGCACCTTTTGAGAAAAACCGCAGGTCGCGATGTGCTCGGGGTACTATGCAGCGCGATCGAATCACACGCAGCTCAAACGCAGCAAAAACGCACTACGGAGGTTTCCAGCTACATGAGGATCGATTCACGAAAACCGAAAGCCGCCGCCCTTTCCGCCGCTCTG
>CAKUHM010000228.1 GCA_934655835.1 uncultured Collinsella sp.
CCCCTACTCCCACTCCTGCTCGTAGATGTTGAGCGACTTCACGTACCGCCCCTGGGCACCCATGGTGTCGCGAACCAGACGCAGGAAGAAACTGATGCACGAGGTGTCGAACCCGTCCTGTAGGTCCTCCGGATGCACCGCGCCCGGCCCGTCGACTGCAGTGTCGCTCAGGCGGGCAATGTCGTACAGATAGAGCTGCCCCGCCGTCAGCCAGACATCGTCCACGCACGCGAGGCGCACCGCGATCGCGCCATCGTTCCAGTGCCCCTTTTGCACGATGTGCGGGTCGTAAACATCAAAACGACGGTCAGTGCGCGTATCCTTCAGCGCAACCATGCCGGTTGCAGAATCCTTGTCCAAAATGCCAAAGCGCGAGAAATACTGTGTGTCGCGCACCTGCTCGAGCCGCTTGAGCGACGCAGCCGAAAGCGACGCCGGCGGCTCGTCCACATACAGTTCGAGCAGCGTCGCACCATGACGATAGGGGCGCTCAAAGAGCAGCCAATCGGTAAACGCCATGTTGTAGGCCATAATTTCGTTTTGTGAGGGCTCAGTGCAATAGCTGAGCCACGGATCGACAATGATCTCGAACTGCTCACGAGCCGGCTCTAGGAATTGAAACTTCCGCAGCATCCAAAAATGGGCCATGTCGGCAATATCGTTGCCGACGGCTTCAGCCAGCTCTGCTCGGTCAAAAGCGTGGTCAATCATGGCATCCTCCTCAAACTGATGGACCTCAATTTGAGCTTACGAGGAGGGTGGGCAGCCACGACCAGCACGGGCAAAATAGGCCTCCGGCTGCAAACCAGATGCTGACCAAACACTTGACGAAAAGCTTGACCGAAAATGCGCGCCGCAACAAAACCGCAGGTAAACATCGACGGCCAACCCGCCCTTTTGAGCCAGATGCCCGCAGCCACCACAGAAACAACAGGTGACCACAGCCCAAGAAGTCGACAAATGAACACCCGCACGTCGACAAACGAGCAAACTGCTCGCAAATCCGCAAGGAGTGTCCCCGAATGCTGACAGAAAAGGAACGTCCCTAACTGTCGGCACTTAGGGACGTTCCTTTTGTGCCGGCAGTTAGGGACAGCCCTTGCCGATTCGATTGTTGAATATCTCCGTGACTACCTTACAGTGCCAGCGCGTCGGCGACTTCTGTGGCGCAGGCGAGGGCATCGGCCATGGCGTTCACCACGAGCGAGCTGCCGTTGCGGGCATCACCCGCCACATACACCGGCGCGGCATCCGCGGCGACGCCCTCCGTGCGAGCCGCGAGATGCGAGCCCTCGGCAGCCATCACCGGCAGCGGACGACCAGCGGTGGCAACAGGCACGTTCACCGCATCGAACACGCCGTGCTCCGGACCCGTAAAGCCGCAGGCGATGAGCACCAGCTGCGCCGGCACCTCGTGCTCGGAGCCCGCGATGCGCTCGGGCTTTCCCGCCGACCAGTCCAGATCGACCACGCGCAGGCCCGCGGCCGCGCCCTTCTTGTCCAGCAGCACCTCGAGCGTATCCACACCCCAGGCACGCATCTCGCCACCCATCGCAGCGATAGCCTCCTGCTGGCCGTAGTCGGTCTTCTTAACGTTGGGCCACTGCGGCCAGGGGTTGCTCGCCGCGCGCTTATCGGGCGCAGCCGGCAAGAACTCAAACTGGCGCACGCTGCGCGCGCCCTGGCGTACCGCGGTCCCCACGCAGTCGTTGCCGGTATCGCCACCGCCAATGACCACAACGTCCAGGCCGCGCGCGTTCACCGCGGGCTCGCCGCCATCGAGCGCCGAGACGGTCGAAGCCGTCAGGTAGTCCACGGCATACACCACGCCCGGGGCATCAATGTTCGCAGCCGAAAGCCCACGCGGGGCACGGGCGCCGGCAGCCACCACGACGGCGTCAAAGTCGTCGAGCCTGGCGGTAACCTTGGGATCGCTCACGTCGGCGCCCAGCTCGAACACAATACCCAGCTCGCGCATGAGCGCCACGCGACGCTCGACCACAAACTTCTCGAGCTTCATGTTGGGAATGCCGTACATGAGCAGACCGCCCGGGCGGTCGTCGCGCTCAAACACCGTCACGCGGGCGCCGCGACGGGCGAGCTCCCACGCAGCCACCAGACCGGCAGGGCCGGAGCCCACTACGGCAACCGTGGGCGCGCCCTCCCCCGCCGGCTCAAAGCGGCGCGGACCGCCGTTGGCCCACTCATGGTCGCTGATCGCGCGCTCGTTGTCGTGAATCGTCGTGGGCTGGCCGTCGACCGAGCCCAGGTTGCACGCGGCCTCGCACAGCGCCGGGCACACGCGGCTCGTGAACTCGGGCATGGGCGAGGTAAGCGACAGACGCTCGGCCGCCTCGTCCCAGCGGCCGCGATACACCAGCTCGTTCCACTCGGGAATCAGGTTGTGCAGCGGGCAGCCGCTCGGGCGCGCCTTGCCAAAGCTCGCGCCCATCTGGCAAAACGCCACGCCGCACATCATGCAGCGACTCGCTTGGGCGCGTCGCGCGTCATCGTCAAGCTCCACGTACAGCGGGTCGAAATCGCGACTGCGCTCCTCCACGGGGCGAAGCTCGTGGGTCACGCGATCGATATCAAGAAAAGCACCGGGCTTACCCATGGCACTTACGCCTCCTTCTTGGTCGAAGCAACAGAGCTGGCAGCGGCGGCGGTCACAGCACCAGTGACGCCACCCGCCACATCAAAGCGAGCAATATCGGCAGCGTCGGCGCGACCGGTCACGATGTCAAACGCCAGCTCCTCGGCCTGCGCATGCGTCTTGCCCGCGCCCTCGGCGGCGGCGACAATCGCCAGCACACGCTCGTACTCGGTCGGGATGACCTTCACAAAGTGCTTGCTCATCGAGTCGAAGCTATAGAGCAGCTTAATGCCGCGCGGGCTCTGCGTCGCGTCCACGTGCTC
>CAKUHM010000229.1 GCA_934655835.1 uncultured Collinsella sp.
GGAGGTCGGGTCGGTGACCGAGCAGGTGACCTCGGCGGGCGCCCCGTCATAGGTCTTGTTCTTGGCGGTCACGGTGGTCGTGGGCGTCACCGGGGCAACGGTGAGCGTGCCCGCTTTGACGAAGATGCCGTCCTTATAGTTGGAGCAGTAGCCGCTTGCGTTCTTAATGAGCTGCGGGTTCTTGACGGTGATGGCGGACACGTAGACGCCGGCATCGAGGTCCTTGTAGCCCTTGTCGCCCGTGACGCCCCGGTCGAGCTCGGCCTTGGTGCCCTCGGCGAGGACGTCCTTGCCCTCGTCGGCAGGAACCAGGCCGGAGACGGTGTAGGTGTATTTGGGCTCGCTGCCGCGCCAGGTGCCGGTGGCGTCGTTCACGCTGATGGTGGGCGCCGGGGCCTGTTCGATCAGGAAGCGCGTGGAGACCTCGCCACCTAGGTATTCATCGGTGCTCTCGACTTTCCATACCACCTCGTGGCCGCCGGCAGAGCTGGGGATGCTCCACCAAGGGTCATCCCTGTCGTTGTTTTTCTTGACCGGGTAATACTTGAAACTGCCTTTAACCTCGACGGGCTCGCCGATCTCGGCATCGACTGCCGTCGTTGTGACAAGGGAGTCGCTATAGGGCTGGCCATCGTAGGTCTTGTTCGCAGCCGTGATGCTCAGCTTGAGCCGCTTGCGTCCGGCGGGCTTATCCTTATAGACTTCAAATTTGAGGTAGCGGTACACGACGGCATAATTGTTCGTGTCCTTGGGCGTGAACATGGCGAGTGCGGTGACGACATCGGGGCTGTCCTTGGAGTCGTCACTGGAGTTGTCACTAGAGCTGTCGTCGGGGTCTTTGATCTCCTGGTTTGCGACGCGCCTTGTCCATGACCACGTTCCATCCTCGGGCTGTGCCGGGAAGGGCTCCTCGGAAGCCTTGAGGCCCTCGCGGAACTTGATGGGCTCAAGCGCGGGCGATTCAGGGTTGGGGAGAGCACGGTAGATACGCACGTCCTGCGAGACGCTTCCGCCCAGGTAGTTGTCGGTGTCGGTCACAGTGTACGTCACGCGGTACGTGCCAGCGTCCTTAGGCGCTCCATCGAGCGGTTTTTCGGGCTCGACGCTCTTGCCGTCGGCGTCGGCAACCTTAACATAGGACAGGCTTGCGTCCTCGACCGTCACGGTCTTTTTCGTCGTGGGGTCGATTGCTTCGTATTTGGGTTTAAGCTCTTCGCCGTCGTAGTACTTGTTGTCGACGTCGAGCGAGAGTGTGAGCTGCGTTTTGGCGTAAAGGTCGTGGGACACCGTTTCGCCCGCATAGGCATTTGTTGACGGCGTGCCCGCAAAGAGCGTTGCCGAGAGCGCCGCGACGGAGCAGAGCGTAAGGGACAGCATCGCCCGTGATCTTCGATGCCTTTGGGTGGCCGGTAAGCGTTTCATAGAACAGCTCCTTTATCACAAATTGCCCCGGCGCCGTTTGTGCGGTCAACCGGGGCAGCGCTTGATGGTGCTGGTGCTTTTTGCACGTCATCCATCATCAAGTACAAAACCATAGATTGTTTTATTATCAGTGATTTTGTGTCTGCGAAAAGAAAAGTTCGTCCCGTCTTATGTCGTTTCGTCCCAAATAGTCAGGAGAGTATTTCTTTTTAATTAACGTGGGGCAATGACGAGCGGTCGGTCGCTTCCTCGTATCCAAAATACAGCGCAAGGGCGCGGTCGGCGTCGGGGCTGCTGCGTGCGTAGTTGATGTTTTTGATGTCAAACAGGATGCAGCCGCAATGGCCTGTAAACGTCGGAAAACAGACGACCTTAAGGTATGTGTCGATCTCGGGGCTGTAATCGATGAGCTCGAGCGTCTCGCCCAAAAACGCCGCTCGTTCGTAGCAACGGAGCCACTTGCCGTCCATGTTGGGAAAGATGCTGCCAAATGAGTGACCGATAAGCTGGTCGAGTGGCACCTTCTCGAGTCGCGCAAGGGCGTCGTTGCCGTATCGAAACACCCAGTCTACCGCCTGGCGTTGCCCGTCGAGAACCATTTCGATATCGGTAAAGGCAAAGGGCATGTTATCGAAGCTTGCGTAGTGGGCGCGATAGCCCTCGGGTGTGGCGGGGGCATTTCGCTGCTCGTGATCTTTTATGAACGACGCGCGCCAGACTTGTAGCTCTTCGCGGAGTTGGCGCTTGCGTCGCACGGTATATTCAAGTTTCTCGCCGTTGATGAGGTTGATGGTATCGGTGATGCCATGGATGGCGCGCGCCGAAACCAGGCAGCTGCGATGCGCGAGCAAAAAGCCGCTGCCTAAGATTTCGCGCAGCTCCCGTAGCGTGACGCGTATGTCGTAGAGCTCCCCGTCGGACATATGGATAAACGCATCGTTGCGCTTCATCTGGACGTACAGGATGCGCGTGGCATCGAGCACGTATTCTTTTTTGCCCGATGTGATGGTGACGAGTTTGCTGGCGTACATAGACCCTCCGCGACGTGGCGTGCCCTTTCTTTGATTGTAGGCGGGCACAAGGGTTCTTTTCGGATTATTCCGTTCGAGTCGATGACGTGCGTTGCCTTGGTCGTTGACAGCGCCGACGCCCCTGGGGATATCGCCGCTCTGGGCTTCCATATCCTGCCGTAAGCAAAGGTACCCCCTCCGGCGACGTGCAAAATCGCGACTTTTCAGCAAAGAAGGGGGTCTGTCATTGGGCGTGATCGCCCCTTTGGCACGGAACGGCCCCCGTTTTGGCTCTGAAAACGCCAAAACGGGGGCCGTTTTTGCTTTTATGCCTCTCAGAGACGTCTCGGAGCCGCCGGGAGATGCTGAAAACTCGCCTTTTTGCACGTCGCCGGAGGGGGTACCGGTCGCGCGCGCAGACGTGGTGTAAGAGCGTCCTGAGGTCCGTCGCTGCAAATCCCGATGTTACTCCTTCTTGAGAC
>CAKUHM010000230.1 GCA_934655835.1 uncultured Collinsella sp.
GCACTCACGGCATCCTCGCCCTGTTCCAGCACACGGCGACGAAGAGCGGCGGAAAGCGCGTGTGCCCACAGGCCCTCGGCCTCGGCCAGGCGCTGCGTAGCAGGGGCGTCGGAGAGCAGACCTTCGGGCGTATAGCAAATGACGCTCGAGCGCTTAACGAACTCTTCGACCGAAAGCGGGTTGGAGAACATGGCCGTACCGCCGGTCGGCAGCGTGTGGTTGGGGCCGGCGACGTAATCGCCGAGCGGCTCGGAACTCCAAGCGCCCACAAAGATGGCGCCGGCGTTGCGAATGCCGCCGAGCAGGCCCATCGCGTCCTTGCAGTGCAGCTCAAGGTGTTCGGGTGCCACGGTGTTCACGGCCTCGACGGCGGCAGCCATGTCGGCGGCAACCACGATGGTGCCTTCGTTATCGAGCGAGGCGCGCGTGATCTCGGCGCGCGGGGACTGCGCCACCAGAATGTCGATACCCGCCTCGACCTCGCGCGCAAACTGCTCGTCGCAGGTCACGAGATAGCAGGCCGCCAGCGGATCGTGCTCAGCTTGGGCCATCAGGTCGGCCGCGACCACCATGGGCTTGGCCGTGGCGTCGGCCAGCACGCAGACCTCGGAGGGGCCGGCGACCATGTCGATGCCCACATCGCCCGAAACAATCTGCTTGGCCGCAGCGACAAAGGCGTTGCCCGGGCCAGTAATCTTGTCGACACGCGGAATGGTCTCGGTACCGTACGCCAGCGCGGCCACGGCCTGGGCGCCGCCCACCATATAGATCTCGTCCACGCCGCCGAGCTTGGCCGCGGCGAGCGTGTAGGGGCTGATAAGGCCGTCCTTTTGCGGCGGGGTCACCATGACCACGCGCTTGACGCCGGCGACCTTGGCGGGAATGGCATTCATGAGCACCGTGGAGGGATACTGCGCGCGACCGCCCGGCACGTAGATGCCGGCCGCCGCGAGCGGGGTCACCTTAACGCCGAGCATCGTGCCGTCCGCGCGCGTGGTAAACCAGCTCTGCTCGACCTCGCGCTGGTGGAACTCGCGAATCTGGCGTGCAGCCTTCTTGAGCGCGGCGACAAAGGCCGGGTCGAGACCTTCGAGCGCGGCATCGATTTGCTCTTGCGGCAGACGGAAGCTCTGCAGCTCAACGCCGTCAAAGCGCCGGCAATAGTCGCGCACCGCGGCATCGCCGTTAGCGCGCACGTTGACCACGATATCGCGGGCGGCATCGACGATGTTTTGCGGCAGCACGCCCTTGCGGTTGAGCTGGTTGGTAACGAGGCGCTCACCGGGAGCAAGCTTGATGGTCTTCATATCGGTATCCCCTATCGGTCGAGGTTGTGTTCGAAAAACGAGAGGCCGGGCGGCGGCGCCAATCGACCCGCAGCCCGTACGTTGGGGCGCCCGTGCGCGCTCGCGCTATTGTGCCGAGCCCGCGACGGGCTCAAAATGCTTGTCCTTAACGGCCGCGGCCAGGCGATCTGCCAGATTGCGTACGCGCGGATCCAGGCGCGCGGCACCCGGATTGACAAAGAAGCGGGCCGTGCAGTCCATGATGCGGCCGGTGATGACCAAGTCGTTGTCGCGCAGCGTGGCACCCGTGGCGGTAATGTCCACGATGCGATCGGTCATGCCGACGATGGGTCCCAGCTCGATGTTGCCGTGCAGCGAAACGATGTCGGCGTTCACGCCGCGCTCGGCATACCAGGCGCTCGCGATGCGCGGGTACTTGGTGGCCACGCGAAGCGACCCGCGGCGGGCATAGTTGCGCTCGGCCTGGCCGGCGCGCCATGCGGGCTCCGCCTCAATGAAAGTGCACAGGCCGTAGCCCAGATCGACCAGCTGCAGCAGGTTGAGGTCGGCCTCGATAAGCGAGTCCCAGCCGCAGATGCCGCAGTCGGCGCCGCCGCAGCCCACAAAGGCGGGCGCGTCGCTGGGGCGCACAATGACAAACTCGATATCTCCGACCGCGCCCTCACCGACACGCGTGTCGCGGCCGCGCACGATCAGGTGACGGCCGGGGTCACGCAGCTCAGAGACGTCCAGGCCCGCGGCCTCGAGCACGTCGAGCGTGTCGGCCTTAAGCGAGCCCTTGGGCACGGCGATACGCAGCGGGTCCTCGGCGCCACGGCCCGCAGCATGGTCGCCATCGGAAGCGGCATCCTCGGCCGAGGTGCGCGCGGCCTCCAGGCGCTCGAGCGAAAAGGCGAAGCCCGCCGCCGGCACCTCGATACCGGCGCCAAATGCGCCGGTAAAGATGGAGTCATAGCGTCCGCCCGAACCAACCGGATCGGGCAAGCCGCCGGCATAGGCCTTAAAGACCAGGCCCGTGTAGTAATCGAAAGAGTTCATGATAGAGAAGTCGAACGACAGCACCTGGGCGTCCTCGGGTGCCAGGCCCTCGACCAGGGCACGCAGCTCGCGCGTCAGCGGCGCGACGATACCGGCGGCCTCCAGCAGCGCGTCCACGCGGTCGAGTACCTCGGCACCGCCGTGCAGACGCGGCAACTCACTAATGGCGGCCTTGACGGCATCGGACTCGGCGCTTGCCGCCACGCGGGCATCGAGGCCCACAAAGTCGTTGGCGTGCACGCAGCGCAGGGCCTCGGCAGCCAGCTCACGATCCTCGCATACCGCGAGCAATTCCTTAAAAGGACGCACGCTGCCTGCGATGATGCGCGCATCGGAAAGTGCCAGCTCACGCACGGCCTCCGCCACCAGCGAAACAATCTCGACATCGCCCGCGGTATCGCCCGCACCGATAAGCTCAAAGCCCAGCTGCGTAAACTGGCGCGAGCCACCGGCATTGCGCTGGCACTCGCGAACCACCGGCGCCTCGTAGCGCAGGCGCAAGGGCAGGTCGGCCGCGCGCATGCGGGTCGAAACCAGACGCACGATCGGCAGTGTGTT
>CAKUHM010000231.1 GCA_934655835.1 uncultured Collinsella sp.
GTACGAGGACTGCACCGATGATGCAAGCGATGGCGCCGGTGAATTTGATGCGTGAGTCGCGGGTACGCTCGCGCACCGCGTCCTCGGTGGCCTCGAGCTGGGCGACTTCGCGCTCGGTTTCGGCGTGCTCGGCTTTATCGCGGGCCAACGAGCCGGCGAGCGATTCGGTGATCTCGGGGTGGTCGTGTACCTCGGTCGCCTGCTCGATAATCGACTGTGCATGTGCGGCGTCTGCCTGGGCGTTGGCGATAGCCTGCTCTTGCTCGCGGCGCGCCTTGTCCTCGGCAGCGACCTTCTCGCGCAGTTCGCGCTGGCGTGTCGCGGCGGCAGTTTTTGCGGACTGCAGCTCGTCGCGCGCGGCGTCTGCTTCGGTTGTCACGGCCTGGTGGGCGCGCTTGGCGTCGGCGATGGGGGCCTGCGCCTGCTCGACGGCTTGCTCAGCGGCGGCGAGCGAATGCTCAAGGTCGGCGGTGATGCGCGGGACATCTTCTTCGGCTTTACGCAGGGCATCTGCCGTGTCGGAAATCTGCATCGAGAGCTCGCTGGTGCGCACCGTATAGTTGGCGGGATTTGCCGAGGGATTGCGTTGCAGCTCGGCATACTCATGACGCAACGTCTCGAGCTGGGCGCGCGTGGCGTCGACGGTTTGTTGTGCGGCGGCAATGCCGGCGTCTCGCTCTGCCTTCACCTTGTCGCGGATGCGCTTGGAATCCTCAAGACGTCGAACGAGGCGGTTGCCGGTCTCGCGCGAGCTCGCCTCGCGGGCCTCCACGGCATCGAGCGCGGCCTTCAGACGGAGCTCAGTCGCGTCATCCTCTGTCTTCATTTGTTCGAGCTGACCCTTGAGCTCCGTCGCTTTGGCGGCATGGGCATCACGGGTAATTTCAGCTGCCGCAGCGGTCTTTTGTGCCGTGGCGATTGCCTGGCGCTGGTCGGCGATGATCTGATCGTAGCGGCCTGCGATGTCCTGGCGCGTCTCGAGCTCCTCTGCCTGGTCGGCGATGCGCAGCTCAAGCTCGGACAGGTGGGCGCGGGCATCGGCGAGTGCCTTCTTGGCGGCGTTCATCTCGCGCATGGCCGACGCGCCCTGGGCGATAAAAGTGCCCACGGCGTTAGCGGTGTTTGAGACGGCGCTCCCCAGGTCGCGGCTCGTGGCGGGGGCATGCGAGGTGGTCGGGTGCGCGGCCTCGGCGGCATTCGTATCGGCAGTCTGCGGCGCTGCGATATTGCCGGTGCCGCCTTCGATCACGGAAAAGCCCGCTGCATGCGGGTCGACGGCGTCCGCGCCAATCGTGGGATGCTCGAGCTGCAGAAACGAGGGCATAGTGCTGCCCTGGTCGGCAACCGGGGTCTCGCCGGGCACAAACGTCGAGGCGGCCTCGGCGGCTTCCTCTTCCTCGGCGTCGACATCGGCATCGGCGACAGCGTCCTTCATCGCTTTGACGGCATCCATCATGGAGTCCATGACGGCGTCGAGCTCTTCTTCCGAAGACACCTCGATGGGGCCCGCTGCTTGCGGAGCGGCGTCCTTTTCGGGGGCGTCGTCCTGAGCGGCCGAATCGTCGTTTTGCTCGTCGGCATCTTCGGCCGCAGGGATTTCCGTCGCAGCGCCGTTATCCAGAGTGGCGTCGTCGATGTCGGTATCATTGCAGGTCGCAGCGTCAGTATCTGCGGCGACGTCTGCTGAATCATCAATATGCTGTTGAGTCTGGGGGTCCAGCTCGTCTGTCATAGGCATGTGCTCCTCATCGTTGTTCGTCACCCTATGATAAAGTCTCGCGCCGACATCCCGCGCCCCGCAGCAAAGTTTCAAAACGTGTTCGATGACTCGTTGCGTTAACAAAAACTCGGCCGCTTTGTCCAGTTGGTACTTGACAATCCCTTCGCCGAACGACGTGGTGCCGTTCGCCTGCCGAGGTCTTTTATTTTCACTTGAACCCGCTAAAGTTGCATTTCAGCTTTTGGCGCGTGAAGTTGGATGCGCGCAGTCGACGGGCAGGCCCGTCGCGATTTGAAAGGACTTCGTATGGGACTTTTCACTGGTAAGACCGTGATCGTCACCGGCGGCGGCAAGGCCACGCTCAAGGACGGCTCCGCTGGCTCCATCGGCTACGGCATCGATATCGCCTTTGCCAAGGAGGGCGCGAACCTCGTCATCACCGGCCGCAACGTCGCCAAGCTCGAGGCCGCCAAGGAGTCTCTTGAGGCTGAGTACGGCGTCAAGGTTCTTCCTGTTCAGGCCGATGTCTCCGCCGGCCAGGACAACGAGGCCGTCGTGCAGAACGTTATCGACAAGGCGATTGAGGAGTTCGGCCGCATCGACGCCGTCGTCAACAACGCTCAGGCAAGCGCCTCGGGCGTGACCATCGCCGACCACACTATGGACCAGTTTAACCTGGCCATTTACTCTGGCCTGTATGCCACCTATCTGTACATGCAGAAGGCCTATCCGCACCTGAAGGAGACCAAGGGCTCCGTGGTCAACTTTGCCTCGGGCGCCGGCCTGTTTGGCAACTATGGTCAGTGCAGCTATGCCGCTGCCAAGGAGGGCATCCGTGGTCTGACTCGCGTCGCCGCCAATGAGTGGGGCAAGGACGGCATCAACGTCAACATCGTTTGCCCGCTTGCTTGGACTGCTGCGCTCGAGAACTTCCAGGATGCTTACCCCGAGGCGTTCAAGGCCAACGTCCACATGCCGCCGGCGGGCCACTACGGCGACGTCGAGAAGGAGATCGGCCGCGTGGTCGTTCAGCTTTGCGGCCCCGACTTTAAGTATATGAACGGCGAGACCGTCACCCTCGAGGGTGGCATGGGCCAGCGTCCGTAATGGTTACGCGGTTCTACGAACCGCGTAACGGCTCGACGCTGCAAACCCGCCAGAGCGGCAATCTGCCTTTCA
>CAKUHM010000232.1 GCA_934655835.1 uncultured Collinsella sp.
TCATCCACGATTTAGGAAGCTCGCCCTCGGATGTGTTGTCGGGATTTTTAAGACCGATACCTTCCAGCCAACCCGAACGCTCTTCGGGCGTCGATCGCTCAAAATCATTCTCGAAGTAATTGAGGTTTCGCCATTCGAACCCGTCGCATTCTGCCGGCCGCAGCCAATAGCAATCCGAAAGCGAGAGACCCAGGCACTGAACCGGCGCCTCAACGCCGTTGACAATTCCCAGCTCACGGTAGCGCGAGACGAGTCCGGGGCGGACGTCGGGCACCGACCGATGCCCCCACCACGCGTTGAGCTCCCGCTTATTCACCGTTGGAGAAGAGCTCGAGCATGTGCCAAACGGCATTCGTTGCGCATCGAGGACCTCGGCGATTTCGAAGGAAAACTCGCGCGTCGGATCAAACGAAACACGCGCAACCTCGTAATCGGCGGACATCAGCGTAAACTTGCGTCCCACATCGGCCGCAGGACGGCGTCCACGTTTGCGGACCTTTTGGTAGGCGATCGCAGAATTGTACTCGACCATCTTCCGGCCGCCCACAATATCGCACACAAGCGTCCCCGATGCGGCAAGTTGCGATATGCGGGCTTTCGTAACGCCCAACAGGCGGGCGGCATCACCCATAGACAAGTACTCAGACGTATCCATACACCGCATCACCTCGTTAAGTAATTTACGCGTTTAATTAATAGATTACATACATCATAATACTAAACGACCTAAAGCGAAAAAAGGCCCGAGAAATCGGGCCTTAGCGATTGGTCAGCCGAGTCGCAAGCTGCTCCCCTAGCGCTGAACGTAGGCGCGAACGAGCTCGTAGGTATTGCGCACGCCGTCGATGTGGCTGCGCTCGTAGTTGTGGCTCGCGTACACGCCGGGGCCGATCAGACCATGGCGAATGTCGTAACCGGCCGAAAGCGTGGCCTCGACGTCGGAGCCGTAGTGCGGGTACACATCGATGGCGTAATCGAGCTCCAGCTCGCGCGCGATGTTGGACAGCGTGGTTACCAGGTCGTAGTTGTACGGACCGCCCGAATCCTTGGCGCAAATCGAAACCATGCGCTCGGTGCAGCCCAGGTCGTCGCCCACGCAGCCCATGTCCACGCTGATCATCTCGCGCGTGTCGGCCGGCACAAACGCACCGCCGTGGCCGACCTCCTCGTACACCGTAAAGAGCAGCGAAACCTTGCGCGAAAGGGTCACCTCGCCGTCGGCAACGGCGCGGGCCAAACCAAGCAGAATCGACGCGGACAGTTTGTCATCCAAGAAGCGGCTCTTGATGTAGCCGCTCTCCGTCACCGTGGTACGCGGATCCATAGCGATGATGTCGCCAGTCTGAATGCCCAGCTCAAGCACATCATCCTTGCTGTCGACATTCTCATCGAGCAGGATCTCCATGTTCTTCTCGATGGTCTTGACCGGCTCATCGGCCACATGCGCCGAAGGCTCGGTGTTGAGGACCACGCCTGTGTACACATTGCCGTCACGCGTGTAGACGGTGCAGTTCTCGCCATCGGCCGTAGACCACTGATGCCCACCAAGGGTTGTGGGACGCAGGCGGCCATTGTCCTTGATGGAGCGCACCATAGCACCCAAGGTATCGACATGGCTCGCCAACACAAGCGGCTCACCCTCGCCGCCAAGCTCAACGAGCACATTGCCCTTATTGGAACGCTCAGGCCCAAACCCCATATCGCGAAGCGTCTCCATCAGATAATCGGTCGCCGCACGGGTATAGCCCGTAGGAGAAGCAATAGAAGTCAGCGTCTTCAACTGGTCAGTAATATAGGAGAGCGTCTCCTCTAGAGAAGCATCAACATTAGAAGCCATATGCATCCTTCCAAGTAAAACTAAGACCGAGTCCCGATTTTAACCGTTCTGCACGTGCAATGCCCCAGGAGCCGAACCGCCTCCAGACGTCCCCGCACCGGTTTTCTGCACGCGCACGGTTTACAATCCCAATCTTGCATAAATCCTATCGGTATCTGCATAGAAATGAGGCATCTTATTGCTTCGTCTCAGGGTACCCCACCTTAGACCGTGCAAAAAACGGAGTATTCTGCACCGTGGGCCCCAACGGCCCCATCACAAACGACATAACGACGCGGTTACAGCAGTGTTGCAGGCCGGCGCAAACCAAAAACGCGGCGACAGTCATCTCCGCCCATCGATAGCCCGCCCACAAGGGCTGTCGATGGGTGCCCGCGGGCCACTACGGCCCATTCGCAACGTTATGCATTTTTCAGAGCTTGCTGAATACTCCCAAAAATGCACGCTGGGAAGTGCACCACCTATCCGCAGCGGACAGCATGCCTTGGTTTTGCCCATATCGGGGCATCGGCGCGGCACAAAAGCCCCCGCCGCACGAAGTGCGCAGCGGGGGCTTCCGACATGTCCGAGGACGATTGTGGGGCTAACGGGCAGGGGCCCGCCGAACCAAGTTAGGCAGCCGGGCAGATCTTCTTGAAGAGCTCGATAACGTCGTCGAGCGTCGCCTCGCGCGGGTTACCCGGGAAGCAGGCATCGGCCATGGCGTCCTTGGCCAGGACCTCGATCTCGTCGGCCTTCATGGCCTCGCAGACGTGCGGGATGTTCACGTCGGCAGAGAGCTGCTTGACGGCGGCGATGGCGGCATCGGCGGCCTCGTCGGTGCTCATGCCCGTGGTGTCAACGCCCATGGCGACGGCAACCTTGGCCAGACGCTCGGCGCAAACCGGCTTGTTGAACTCCATGGCGATCGGCAGCAGCATGGCGCAAGCGACGCCGTGCGGGGTGTCGTAGTGAGCGGACAGGGTGTGAGCCATGGCGTGGTCGATGCCCAGGCCAACGTTGGAGAAGCCCATGCCGGCGACATACTGACCAAGAGCC
>CAKUHM010000233.1 GCA_934655835.1 uncultured Collinsella sp.
CCGAACAGTCCGCCGAGGCCGAAGCCTCCGATAAGAATTAGAAAGGGAGTGCCGCTTATGAGTCGCCGCAACACCGAGCTGCTCTTGCTCATCGCCTCGGCGTTCCCCGTCATCCTGCTGTATGCGATGTACGTCCTCACCGCGGGCGCTGCCATCTCCTTTGAGACGCTCGCCGTACCGATCGGCCTCTTTGCCGCCTTTGCCGCGGCCCACATTGCCGTGCGCATCTTGGCGCCCGGCGCCGACCCCGCCATCCTGCCCATTGTCTTTGTGCTTTCGGGCATCGGCATCACGTTCGTGACGCGTCTCGCCCCTGCTCTCGCCATCTCACAGCTCATCATCCTGTTTGTCTCGGTGGCCCTGATGGTGGGAACGCTCGCACTGGTCAAAAACCTCGACGTAGTCATGCGCTACAAGTACACCTTTGGCATTATCGGCATCATCCTGCTGATGCTGCCCATCTTTATCGGCACAACGATCTCGGGCTCCAAGCTGTGGATTCGCATCGCGGGCTTTACCATCCAGCCCGGCGAGTTCGCCAAGGTCTTTATCGTGCTGTTCCTGGCCGGGTACCTGGCCGAGAACCGCGAGCTGCTCTCCATCTCCAACCGCAAGATCCTGGGCTTTAAGATCCCTCGCCTGCGACTGCTGCTGCCGCTGTTTGCCGTGTGGGGTGTGTGCCTGCTCGTCGTCGTCTTCGAACGCGATCTGGGTTCGGCCGTGCTGTTCTACACCATCTTCTTGCTGATGCTCTACGTTGCCACGGGGCGCTTTTCGTATGTCGTTATCGGCCTTGCGCTCTTAGCCGTCGGAGCCGTGGGCGCCTACAAGTTCCTATCGCACGTTCAGGTGCGTTTCCAGGTTTGGGTCGATCCGTTTAAGGACGCCCAGGGCCAGGGCTACCAGATCGTCCAGTCGCTCTTCTCGCTTGCCGATGGCGGCCTGGTCGGTGTTGGCATCGGCAACGGCATGGCCAACAACATCCCTGTCGTCGAGTCCGACTTTATCTTCTCGGCTATCGGCGAGGAGATGGGCCTTTTGGGCGGCGGCGCCGTGCTCATCCTGTTTATGCTCTTTGCCGTGCGTGGCCTCACCACGGCTGCCCGCGCTAAATCCGACCTCGCTGCCTTTAGCGCCACGGGCCTTACGGCCGCCATCAGCTTCCAGGCCTTCTTGATCGTTGGCGGCGTAACCCGCCTGATCCCGCTGACCGGCGTCACCCTGCCCTTTATGAGCCAGGGCGGCTCCTCTCTGCTGGCGAGCTTTATCATCGTCGCGCTCCTGCTGCGCGCCGGTGACGAGGCGACCGGACGCGAGGCCGAGCTTACCGGCACCGGCACCATGGCCGCCATCACCGATGATCAAGTCGCATCCGCCGCCACCCCGACGGGCACGCGCTTTGCCGCCTCATCTTCCTACGGCAGCGGCAGCCATTCCGTCGGCTCGCGCATGCGCCGTCGCCTGCTCGACACGCCTGAATCCGGCGTGCTCGGCCGCGTCGCACTCGCCAACCGTCTAACCCGTGCGGTGCTCGCCTTTACGGCGCTGTTCGCCATCCTTATCGGTAACCTCACCTATGTCCAGGTCATCAAGGCCAAGGACTATCAGGACATGCCGACCAACAACCACACCATCGCCCGCTCCAAGTACATCCAGCGCGGCTCCATCATCACGTCCGATGGCGTGACGCTGGCCGAGTCGCTGCAGCAGGAGGACGGCACCTACGTACGCTCCTACCCCAACGGCAACCTGGCAGCGCACGTGGTTGGCTACGTGAGCCAGCAGTATGGCACCACTGCCATCGAGAGCGTCATGAACGACACGCTCACCGGCTCCAAGGATTACTCCAGCTGGAACAACGCCATCGCGTCGCTCGCGGGCCAGACCCAGCCGGGCAACACCGCCAAGCTCACCATCGACTCGCGTATCCAGACGGCGGCCGAGCAGGCGCTCAAGGGCTTTAAGGGCGCTGTAGTGGTCATCGACCCGCGTACCGGCGCGGTGCTCGCATGTGCCAGCTCGCCCACCTACGACAACACCAACATCGACGCCCTGCTGCAAGCGGGCGGCGGCGAGGACGGCTCTATGTACAATCGCGCCATGGACGCGCTGTACACGCCGGGCTCCACGTTTAAGGTCGTTACGCTTTCCGCGGCACTCGAGACCGGTACCGCCAGCCTTACCAGCACCTACCAGGCGCCCGGCTCCATGGACATCGGCAACGCACCGGTCACCAACTATGCCAACGAGAGCTACGGCACCATCAGCCTGCAGCAGGCCTTTGCCGTGTCCTCCAACGTCGTCTTTGGCCAGGTGGCAAACGAAGTTGGCGCAAACACGCTCGTGCAGTTTGCCAACGCCTTTGGCTACGGCCAAAAGCTCGGCCAGGACCTGACCTCCACGGCCTCCATCATGGCCGACCCGTCGCTCATGACCGAGTGGGAGACCGCCTGGGCCGGCGCCGGCCAGCCTGTCGGCATGGACCACACGCCCGGCCCGCAGACCACCGTCATGCAAAACGCCGTGATTGCCGCCGCCATCGCTAACAGCGGCGTGGTCATGGACCCATACTTTGTAGCCCAGGTACTCGCCCCGGACGGAACCGTGGTCAAGACCACGCAGTCCCGCTCGCTGGGTCAGGCCGTCAGCTCCGCCACGGCCGACCAGGTCAAGCAGGCCATGCTTGCCGTCGTCCAGTCCGGTACCGGCACCGATGCCCAGGTCCCCGGCGTCAAGGTCGCCGGCAAGACCGGCTCGGCCGAGACCGGCGGCACCAACGTCAACTCGATGTTCGTTGGCTTTGCACCTTACGATTCACCCACGGTCGCCATCTCGGTGGCCTTGGAGGATTACGACCAACACGACGTCAAGGC
>CAKUHM010000234.1 GCA_934655835.1 uncultured Collinsella sp.
TGATTAAGAAGGGGTCTGTGAGTATGGCCGAGGACAATAGGAACAAACCGCTGTACATGATCAGCGTGGCGGCCGAGCTGACCGGCATGCACCCGCAGACTCTGCGCGTCTACGAGTCCAAGGGCCTGGTGAACCCCCAGCGCTCGGGCGGCAACACGCGCCTGTATTCGCGTGCCGATATCGAGCGCCTGGAGCTCATCAACCAGCTGACCGACGAGGGCATTAACCTCGCCGGTGTGGTACGCATCCTCGATATGAAGGAGCGTGCCGAGGAGCGCGAGCGCGAGAACGAGAAGCTCCGCGCTCGCGTGCGCCAGCTCGAGGACGAGCTGCACGAGTACAAGATGCAGAAGAAGATCACCGCCCTGGCCCCACGCGACGGCTCAGTCAACCCCGAGCAAGTCATGCGCAAGCTTTTGGGAGCGGGAACCGATCTTTAGTTACGCGGCTCTACGACGCAAATCCTAACAATATGAGAGTGGATAATCTCCCACTTTTGGCTCGCATGCGGGCTCAAAACGGGAGATTATCCACTCTCATTTTTATTCGGCACTTGGGGACGTTCCTTTTGTGCCGGCACTTGGGGACACCCCTTGCACCAACGCCGTCCAGTGCTTTACTGAGATAAAGTGAACGCCAAGATTCGTAACCCGCTGGCAACCGTTCTATGGCACGATATTGAACGAATGTATGCTATGCGCCCAAATCTTTGGGCAGAGTGGGAGACAGAATGGTCAAGCTGTACGAGGACGGCATCTACCTGCGTAACGGCAACGAGGTTGTGCCTGCGGCAGAGGCTGCAGAGCGCGGTATCGCTCAGACACCCGAGGATGCCAAGCGCGGCACCATCGCTTATTCGATTCTTCAGGCACATAACACGTCGGGCGACCCCGAGGCACTCAAGATTCGCTTCGACGCCATGGCGAGCCACGACATCACTTTCGTCGGCATCATCCAGACGGCGCGCGCCTCGGGCATGGAACAGTTCCCGCTGCCCTACGTGCTCACCAACTGCCACAACTCGCTGTGCGCCGTGGGCGGCACCATCAACGAGGACGACCACGTCTTTGGCCTCTCGGCTGCCAAGAAGTACGGCGGCATCTTCGTCCCGCCCCACATCGCGGTTATCCACTCCTTTATGCGCGAGAACTTCGCCGGTTGCGGCAAGATGATCCTGGGCTCCGACTCGCACACCCGCTACGGCGCCCTGGGCACCATGGCCGTGGGCGAGGGCGGCGGCGAGCTGGCCAAGCAGCTGCTGCGCGACACCTACGACGTCGCTTATCCCGGCGTTGTGGCCATCTACCTGACGGGTGCCCCGCGCCCCGGCGTCGGCCCGCACGATGTGGCGCTCGCCATCATCCACGCCGTCTTTGCCAAGGGCTACGTCAAGAACAAAGTCATGGAGTTCGTGGGCCCCGGCATCGCGAGCATGACGACCGACTACCGCAACGGCGTCGACGTCATGACCACCGAGACCACCTGCCTCTCCTCCATTTGGGCTACCGACGAGGACACGCACGCGTTTTTGACCATGCACGGCCGCGGCGAAGACTATCGCGAGCTCAAGCCCGCCGATGTCGCCTACTACGACGGCTGTGTCGAGGTCGATCTGTCGAGCATTAAACCCATGATCGCCCTGCCGTTCCATCCTTCCAACGGCTTTGAGATCGACGAGCTCAACGAGAACCTCGAGGATATCCTGCACGAGGTTGAGCTCGAGGCTGCCAAGATCGGCGAGAGCAAGACGCACTTCAGCCTGCTCGACAAGATCGTCGACGGCAAGCTGCACGTGCAGCAGGGCGTCATCGCCGGCTGCTCGGGCGGCAACTACGATTCCGTGGTGCAGGCGGCCCGCGTACTCAAGGGCGCCAACACCGGCTGCGGCGAGTTCTCGCTGTCGGTCTATCCCACGAGCCAGCCCGTGGCGCTCGAGCTCACGCGTCGCGGCTACATCTACGA
This sequence comes from uncultured Collinsella sp., assembly GCA_934655835.1. The sequence continues at coordinate 1,963 of CAKUHM010000234.1, forward strand.
CCTCATGGAGGCCGGCGCGATTGTGCGCACGGCGTTCTGTGGCCCGTGTTTCGGTGCCGGAGACACGCCTGCCAACAACGGCCTGTCCATCCGCCACACCACGCGCAACTTCCCCAACCGCGAGGGTTCCAAGCCGGGCAACGGCCAGCTGAGCGCCGTGGCCCTGATGGACGCCCGCTCCATCGCGGCGACGGCGGCCAATGGCGGCATCCTGACGCCGGCGACCGACCTGCCCGAGGAGACCTGGGACGAGGCCTGCGAGTACACCTTCGACGACGCGCCGTACAAGAAGCGTGTGTACTGGGGCTTTGGCAAGGCCGAGCCGGCCGACGAGCTGGTCGAGGGTCCCAACATCAAGCCGTGGCCCGCGATGGAGCCGCTCGGCGACGGCATCCTGCTCAAGGTGTGCTCCAAGATCATGGACCCGGTCACCACGACTGACGAGCTTATTCCCTCGGGCGAGACGAGCTCCTTCCGCTCCAACCCGCTGGGCCTGGCCGAGTTTACGCTGAGCCGCCGCGACCCGGCCTACGTGGGTCGCTCCAAGGAGGTCGACGCCGTTGAGAAGCGCCGCGTTGCCGGTGAGGCCGCGGGCGATCTGGCTGCGCTCGATGCCGAGCTTGCCGGTGTGTTTGAGGCGCTGGCCGGCGCGGGCGTCGCGGCCGATACCAAGGCGACCGAGTACGGCTCCATGCTCTATGCCAAGAAGCCCGGCGACGGTTCTGCCCGCGAGCAGGCCGCGAGCTGCCAGCGCGTAATTGGCGGCCTGGCCAACATCGTCCACGAGTACGCCACCAAGCGCTATCGCTCCAACGTGATGAACTGGGGCATGGTGCCCTTCCAGATGGAGGCCGAGCCTAACTTTGAGGTGGGCGACTACGTCTTTGTGCCGGG
>CAKUHM010000235.1 GCA_934655835.1 uncultured Collinsella sp.
GACGGCCTGTACTTCCCGTGGGACAAGGACGAGCAGATCGCCCTTAAGATGGCTGAGCTCTCCGGCTGCCGCCGCTATCGTCCCGACGACATGATCCTCGAGGGCGGCTCCATCACCGTCGACGGCGAGGGCACCCTTGTCGTGACCGACCAGTGCCTGCTTTCCCCGGGCCGCACCTGCTCTGCGGTGCTCGAGGAGGAAGAGGATCCCGAGTCCATCTGGCCCAAGTTCAAGAAGAAGTTCGAGCCCTGGAGCGAGGAGCTTCGTGCCTATATGGACGAGCATCTCAAGGATTACCTGGGTGTCGAGAAGGTCATCTGGGTCAAGGAGGGCATCGACCCCGAGGAGACCAACGGCCACATCGACGACGTCGCCACGTTCATCGCTCCGGGCGTCATGGCCTGCATCTGGACCGACGATCCCGAGTATCCGTTCTACGAGCAGTGCCACGCTGCCTACGAGACCCTCTCCAACGCCGTTGACGCCAAGGGCCGCAAGATGAAGGTCTACAAGCTCTGCATGCCCGTGAACCCGCTGTTCATGGACCAGGCCTCCTGCGACACCATCGACGCCGACGAGAACGCCGAGCCGCGCGTCCCCGACGAGCCGCTGATCGCCTCCTACATGAACTACCTCGTGACCAATCACGGCGTTATCGTCCCGCAGTACGGCGACGAGAACGACCAGCTGGCCGTTGACACGCTCCAGAAGATCTACGACGAGGTCTGGGGCGAGGGCGTCTACAAGTGCGTCGGCGTTCAGTCCGAGCAGGTCGTCTTCGGCGGCGGAAATATCCACTGCATTACCCAGCAGGAGCCCTCGGCGTAACTCAGGCACGCCACCTTGGCGTTCACTCGTCGCTTACGTAGCGTCAGTACGCTACGCTCCTCGTTCGCGCCAATCTGGCGCACCTGAGCACGCCGAGTAAACGCTGGCTTTCCGAGGCACCCCATCTCGCCGCTCAAACCGTCGCTCGCGTACCAAAGTACGCTTCGCTCCTCTTTCGCGGCGACCTGGGGCACCTCGAAAACCCAGCCGATCAATCGGACAGTCGGTGAATCGCACCGTGACCATCTCGGGGCATTGATGGTCTGGTCACTTGATGTCTTGGTCGGCTGGGTTTTTCTTTGGGCACTCCGTTGCCTCCACTTCGGAGTGCCCGCCTCTTTGATTGAGTACGCGTCTGATCTGGGATTTATTGCGGGTTAGGCCAATTGTTCGCTTGAATTTCCCAGGTCAGACGCGTATTCAATTGCTGATAGTTTCCGGTTGCGAGCGCGACCGGTTTGATCGGAGTATCTATGTACCAGCGTATCGTTATCTACACGCGCCTGTTCCGCGAGCGTTGGTCCAACAATTGCACCCTCTCTTCTCTTTGGGATGGCACCTGTACCGGTGACGCGGCCTGCAACCCTACCTTGGGCTGCGCCTTCGGTGCAGATGCCATCCTTTTTGCTGTAGGGGGAGCGTGCCGTGGCAGGTAAAAAGTTCTCCCTGTTCGAGGTCATCCTCTCGGTTATCTGCGTTGTCTTTACCATCGAGGCGGCCGCTCCGGCATCTGCCATGGGTAACGTGCAGTTCTTCTGGTGGATTTTCCTCATCATTACGTTTTTGCTTCCCTATGGCCTGGTGGTGGCCGAGCTCGGTACGGCGTTCGATTCCGAGGGCGGCCTGTACGATTGGGTTCGCCTGGGCTTGGGCGACCGTTGGGGCGCCCGCTGCTCCTGGTGCTATTGGGTCAACTTTCCACTGTGGGTAGCAAGTATCGCCTGCATGTTTCCCAGTGTCATCAATGCGGTATGGGGCATCGAATTTTCGCTTGGGGTCCGAATTGCCATCGAGCTTGCCTTTGTGTGGGGCGTCACGGTCATGGCAATGCAGCCGGTGGCCGAGGCCGATTGGGTCATGGATGGCGGCGCCGTCATCAAGGTGCTCATTACCGCCGTGGTGGGAATCGTCGGCATCTGGTTTGCCTGCAACAACGGCTTTGCCAACGATATGTCGCTCAAGACTTTCATTCCAGATCTGGGCGACACCAATTCATTGACATACCTATCGATCATCCTATTCAACTTTATGGGCTTTGAGGTGGTCGCGACCTTTGCCAGCACGATGAAAAACCCGTCGCGCGATATCCCCAAGGCGGTTACCGCCGGTGGCGTTGCCATCGCGGCGATCTACATTATCTGTGGCATCGGTATTGGAGCCGCGGTTCCCACCGAGCAGCTTTCACTCGATTCGGGCATTGTGGACGCGGTTGCCGCCATGGTGGGGCGCGCTCACCCGCTGACGATGGTCGTGGGCATGGCCTTTTTGGTGACGCTGCTCGCCAACATGATCTGCTGGAGTTTTGGCGTCAACAACGTGGCGAGCTATGCCGCGCGCCATGGTAACATGCCGCGCCCCTTTGCGCTGGTGTCCAAGAAGACCGGCATGCCTAATGGCTCGGCACTCATTAACGGTTGTTTTGCCAGCTTGGTGCTGCTACTTCAGATTCCGCTGGGCGAAGGTTCCGACGTCTTTTGGGTCTTCTTCTCGATGAACGTCGTCTTTCTGCTCATGAGCTATATCCCGATGTTCCCGGCGTTTTGGCGCCTGCGTAAATACGACGACCGCCCGCGGGTGTTTCGCGCGCCCTTCGAGGGCAAGGTGCTTGCGGTAGCGCTTGCGGTGCCGGTGGTAGAACTCGTGCTTTCGATTGTTGCGACAATCGTGCCGCTTAACAGCTCGCCCGCCGAGATGTCAAAGTTGCCCATTCTCATGGGTGTGGTGATCGGCGTGTTGCTGGGCGAGGTTTCGCGCCTCATATCGCGCCGCGGCCGCAGCATCGACAATCCCGGCGTTGG
>CAKUHM010000236.1 GCA_934655835.1 uncultured Collinsella sp.
ACGCTCGCCGACATCACCGGCATCTTCTCGAGCTTCGAGATCATGCAGCAGGCAAAGACCGAGCTTAAGGATTGCATTGTCAAGCTGGGTAACCAGGGCAAGCTCGTGCAGATGCAGCTCGAGCAGCTCGCGGGCTCCAGCATGGATACCGAATACGACTTGATGATCCGCGACTACGCAAGCGATTCCTCTGAGGCCAACGCCGAGAAAATCCGCGCTGAGCTTGCCCGTATGACGCCCAAGGACTTGTCCGACCCGCAGCATGTGGCGGCAGTTCTGGGCTATGACGACCTGGACGAGGACTCCGTCATGACGCCGCTGGGCCTGCGCACGCTTTCTCGCGTGTCCGTCGTGCGCGACGGCGTGGCCGAGAAGATCGTCGACGAGTACGGCTCGCTGCAGGAGCTCATGGACGACATCAGCGAGGATCCGGAGCGCCTGGGCGACTTTGGCGTTAACAACCCTGCCATTCTTGCGGACTCCCTGTACCGCATGAAGGGCACCAAACAGGGGAACGCATAATGGCGCCCGTATGCGCCGTGGTCGTTGCCGGTGGCAGCGGCCAGCGCTTTGGTAACCCCGGTGGCAAGCAGCTCGTCAATGTAGCGGGCCGTCCGCTTATGAGCTGGTCCATCCGCGCGTTTGACCGTAGCGATAAGGTCGGCCACATCGTCGTGGTTTGCCCTGCCGAGCGTCGTGCCGAGATGCGCCGCCTGGCCATCGACCCGTTTGACTATGACACGCCCATCAGTTTTGCCGATGCCGGCGATACCCGCCAGGACTCCACCCGTGCCGGCGTGCATGCGGTTCCGGCGGGCTTTGAATACGTCGCCATTCACGATGGCGCTCGTCCGCTCATTACGACCGAGGCCATCGACCACGCTATCGACGTGCTCGTGAGCGACCGTGCTCTCGACGGTGTCGTGTGCGGTCAGCCCGCGATCGACACGCTCAAGATCGTCGACGGCGATAATATTGTCGAGACGCCGCCGCGCGAGCTCTATTGGGCCGCGCAGACGCCGCAGATCTTTAGCGTCGACGCCATGAAGCGCGCTCACGCCGCTGCTATCGCCGAGGGCTTTATCGGTACCGACGATTCATCGCTGGTCGAGCGCATGGGCGGGCGCGTCCGCTGTGTCCAGAGCCCGCGCGATAACCTTAAGGTGACGGTGCCCGAGGACCTGCGTCCCGTAACCGCGATTCTGCTCGGTCGCATGGCCGAGGGAGAGGACCTTCCCCATGTTCAGTAACCTGCGCATTGGCCACGGCTACGACGTCCACCGTTTGGTGGAGGGGCGTCGATGTATCATCGGCGGGGTCGACATCCCCTACGAGCGCGGCCTGCTGGGCCACTCGGATGCCGATGTGCTCGCGCACGCCTTGGCCGACGCCATTCTGGGCGCCTGCCGCGGGGGAGACATCGGCAAGCTATTCCCTGACACCGATCCCGCTTACGAGGGTGCCGATTCGATGGTGCTACTTGCCCGCGTAATGGACTATGCGCGCGAGCTGGGTTTTGAGTTTGTCGATGCCGATTGCACCATTGCCTGTCAGCAACCCAAGATCACTCCGCACCGCGATGCCATGCGCGCCAACCTGGCTCATGCCCTGGGCGTTGACGTCGAAAACGTTGGTGTCGCCGCCACCACGACCGAAAAGCTCGGTTGGGAAGGCCAGGGCGAGGGAATTGGCGCCTGGGCCGTCTGCCTGCTACAGAAAACCGTTAAGGAGTAACGAATGCGTATCTACAACAGCGCTACCCATAAAAAGGAAGAGTTCCAGCCCATCGAGTCCGGCAAGGTCCGCATGTACGTGTGCGGCCCCACGGTCTACGACAACATCCACATCGGCAACGCCCGCACGTTCATCAGCTTCGATGTGATCCGCCGCTGGCTCATCGCGAGTGGCTACGAGGTCACGTTTGCCCAGAACCTCACCGATGTCGACGACAAGATCATCAAGCGCGCCAACGAGCAGGGCCGCACGGCTGCCGAGGTCGCCACGGAGTTTTCCGACAAGTTCATCGGCGTCATGCGCGCCGCCAACGTGCTCGATCCCGATGTGCGCCCCCGCGCCACCAAGGAGATCGGCCCCATGATCGCCATGATCAAGACGCTTATCGAGCAGGGCCATGCCTATGCTGCCGATAACGGCGACGTGTACTTTGCCGTGCGCAGCGATCCCAACTACGGTCAGGTCTCGGGCCGCAACATCGACGACCTGATGGTGGGCGCGCGCATCGAGGAGAACGAGGACAAGAACGACCCGCTCGACTTTGCCCTGTGGAAGGCCGCCAAGCCCGGCGAGCCCAGCTGGCCGAGCCCCTGGGGCGAGGGCCGTCCCGGTTGGCACACCGAGTGTGCCGCCATGGTGCATCGCTACCTGGGCACTCCGATCGACATTCACGGCGGCGGCTCCGACCTTGCCTTCCCGCATCACGAGAACGAGTGCGCCCAGGCCACCTGCGCCTGGCACCAGGGCTTCTCCAACACCTGGATGCACACGGGCATGCTGCTGGTAGACGGCGAGAAGATGTCCAAGTCGCTCGGCAACTTCTTTACGCTGGCCGAGGTGCTCGAACAGCACTCCGCTGCCGCCCTGCGCCTGCTGATGCTGCAGACGAGCTATCGCTCGCCGCTCGACTTTTCTTGGGAGCGCCTGGAGGGTGCCGAGAACTCGCTCACGCGTATCGTCGGTACGGTCGAGAACCTGCGCTGGGCCGCGAACCACGCGACGGCCGATGCCGATGCTGCCGCTGCCGAGGCGTTTGCCGCCAAGGCCGCCGAGACCCGTGCCACCTTTAAGGAGTGCATGGACGACGACTTTAACACCGCCGGTGCCA
>CAKUHM010000237.1 GCA_934655835.1 uncultured Collinsella sp.
GGTGAGCTCCTGCGGTTTAAGCGGCACCTGACTGCCGAGCGCGGTGGTGAGCATGACGGCGATAAAGAGGTTGGTCATGGGCAGCACGCTCGAACGCAGCGCCTGCGGAATCACGATCTTGGCGAGGATGCGGCTGAAGCTCATGCCCAGCGAGCGGGCGGCTTCCACCTGGCCGACACCGACGGTGTTGATGCCGCTCATAAAGTTCTCGGAGCCAAAGGCAGAACCCAAGAGCACTGTGGCGACGATGACGCAGGTGCGGTAGGGCAGGACGACCTTGAGCGGCGGCAGCGCGTAGACGACGATAATGAGCAGCGCGATGCCGGGGATGTTACGGAAGACCTGGACATACAGGTCGCCAAAGACGCGCAGCGGCTTGAGCGGCGACACGCGCATCACAGTGACGGCAACGGCCAGCACCATGGCGATGGCAAACGACTCAAGCGTCATGCCCCAGGTTGCTAGCAGCGCGTCGATATAGTTCTGGCCATAGAGCGACCAGAGCTCGGAGAGACTCATGCGGACCTCCCGCCGGTAAGGAAAGGGGCTCCCGTGTGTACGGAAGCCCCGACAACTCAGTGAGGAAACAGTTTAGCGCAATAAAGCGCATCGTGCGTTTCCGTATGGTTTCGTAGCGGCCATTACTAGGCTCGCTGCCTAGGCGCCGATCTCGGGCAGCTCGGGAACATTGGTGTCGCCCGTACGGTCGCCAATGCAGATCTGCCACAGCTCAGTCCAGGTGCCGTCGTCCTCGATCTTCTTAAGGAAGTCGTTGACAAAGGCAATGCCGTCGGAATCGAGCGGCAGGCCGATGCCGTAGGGCTCCTTGCTGCCGAAGGGCTTGCCGGCGATCTTGTACTTACCGGGCTCGCGGACCAGGGCGCTCTGCTGCATGTTGTTGTCGATGACGTAGGCGTCAACGCGGCCCTGCTGGAGTGCCTGGCGGGCCTCCTCGTCGGTCTTGAACTCCTGCTGGCTGGCCTTGGGGGCGAACTCCTCCAGGATGGCGGGGCCGTTGGAGCCGGACTGGACGGCGACGTTCTTATCGGCCAGGTCGTCGACGCCCTTGATGTCGTCGTTGTCGGCGAGCACCAGGATGGCCTGCTGGGTGTAGTAGTAGGGACCGGCGAAGGAGACGAGCTTCTTGCGCTCGTCAGTGATGGTGTAGGTGGCAAAGACGGCGTCGACCTGGCCGTTCTGAAGGACGGACTCGCGCGTGTCCGAGGTCACCTGGGTGATCTCGACCTTGTTCTCGCCCAGGATGTAGTTGGACAGGAGCTGCGCGATGCCGGCGTCGAAGCCGCGGGTCTGACCGTCCTTCTCGTTAAGGAGGGAGAAGAGCGTGGAGGTCTGAACGCCACCGATCTTAAAGACGCCTGCGTCCTTGACGGCCGTGGCCCAGGTGCTGGCGGCGATGGCGTCGTCATCGGCCTTGGGGCCGTTATCGACGAGCTTGTCGAAAGCCTTGGCGTCGAGCGTGGTGGAAGCCTCGGTGTCGTCGGAGCTCTTGGAGGAACCGGCGGCAGAGCCCTTGTCGGCCTCGGCGCTGGTATCGGAGCAGCCGGCAAGACCCAGGCCGGCAACGGTTGCGAAGGTGGCGGCGACAAAGCCGCGGCGGTCGAGAACGACCTGCTGGGAGAGGTTCTTGCTCATAGGAGAACACCTTTCTCAAAAAATCCTAGCGGTTGAGTAGAGTTATACCCTATCGCGCTCAAATGGGTCAACACGAAATAACTCAGAAACATACTTACCTTATGGGTTATTCTACCTACCATAAAGGGACAGGTTTATTTTGGTAGGTTTTATCTGGGCAAACGTCGGTTGTCGCTGTTGGGACGGTAGCTTGCGGCCGGGGCGGCTGCGCACGGCGGTCGCTATAATGGCGGCAACACGACGCATATATACGTGAGGAGATCGCTGCATGAACGGCTATACATTCTTTGCGCCGACCAAGGTGCTGTTTGGCGCGGGCAAGCTGAGCGAGCTGGGCGCACAGAAGCTTCCTGGTACCAAGGCGCTCATCGTTACCACGGGCGGTAACTCGGTCAAGCGCTTTGGATATCTGGGACGTTTGGAGGCCGAGCTCGATCGCGCCGGCGTGGCGCATGAGCTGTTCGATCGCATTGAGCCCAATCCTCTGCGCGAGACCGTTAACGCGGGTGGCTGGATGGCGCGTACCCATGGCTGTGATTTTGTGTTGGCGCTCGGCGGCGGTTCGGTCATGGACGGCAGCAAGGGGATCTGCGCGGTGGCGGCCAACCCGCATACAGACGCCGAGGGCAACGAGTGTCCCGGTGACATCTGGGACTTTGTCAATGGCGGCACCGCGCTTGGCCTGCCTATTCCCAACGATCCGCTGCCGCTTGTTTGCGTAACCACCACGGCGGGTACCGGATCCGAGGTCGATGCGGGCGGTGTCCTCTCCTGCGAAGAAAATGACGAGAAGCTTCGTCTGGGCGATCCGCGCCTGTTTCCGGTGCTTTCAATCGTCGATCCCGAGCTCATGGTGAGCGTTCCAGCACGTTTGACCGCCTATCAGGGATTCGACGCCCTGTTCCATTGCGTTGAGTGCTACATCTCAAATACCAACACGCCCATGGGTGACATGATTTGCCGCGAAGGCATCCGCCGTGCTGCCGCGGCATTGCCTACGTGCGTCAATGATGGCGATGACATGGAAGCGCGCTCGAGCCTTGCGTTTGCCAACACGCTCGGCGGCTATGCCATGGATGCTTCGGGCACCACGGGCTCGCATGGTCTTGAACATGGCATGAGCGCGCATCATCACGACCTGCCGCACGGCGCCGGAC
>CAKUHM010000238.1 GCA_934655835.1 uncultured Collinsella sp.
GGAACAGGCCGGCGCGCGAGCGCTTGTCGGTGGTGAGCTCGGTGATGTCCTGGCCGTCAAAGACGATGCGGCCGTCGTTGACGGTGTAGACGGGGTCGCCCATGACCAGGTGGCCGAGGGTGGACTTGCCGGCGCCGTTGGGGCCCATCAGCACGTGGGTCTCGCCGGCGGCGACGTTAAGGTTGACGTTGTGGAGGATGGTCTTCTCGTCCACGGAGGCGGTCAGACCCTCGATGGAAAGCAGCGGATTTGCGCTCATGCTGTCCCTCTCTGTATATGGTGTACTCATAGGTGTACTAAACCCTAGGAATCTTCTCGGAATAAAGTTACTATGGGTTCGGCGTTAGTCAAGGGAAAACCCGACTAATCCACTCGACTTTTCAAATTCTGGGACAAAATAACCTGTTGTGTTTGTCCCACTTACTTAAGATTTGGGACAAACAAACCTGGTTATGTTGTCCCAGATGCGATGGGAGGGTAGGTATGCTCATTTCTTCCAAGGGCCGCTATGCCCTCCGACTGATGATCTATATCGCGGCGCTGGGTGACGCCGAGGGCAAGATCGCCCTGCGCGAGGTCGCCGACCGCGAGCATATTTCGCAAAAGTATTTGGAGCAGCTGGTGCGTCCGCTTATGAAGGCGGGCCTGCTTAAGAGCGTGCGCGGCAAGGGCGGCGGCTACATGATGGCCAAGGACCCGGCCGAGGTGCGTGCCGGAGACATCCTGCGCGCCGTCGAGGGCAGCACGGCTCCGGTGGCGTGCGATGGCATCGACAACAGCTGCACCCGCAGCGACCTGTGCTCGACCGTCAAGTTCTGGCGTGGTCTGGATGACGTGATTGAAAAGTACGTCGACGGCGTAACGCTGGCCGACTTGGCTGCCGTTCCCGAAATCAACTTCGACATCAAGCTGTAGGGGCTGCAAATGGCATCTCTCGACAAGGTGTACAAGCAAATCGAGTTTTTTGCTCGGGAATGTGACGCCGAGAAGGTCGTGCTATTTGGCTCTCGCGCTCGAGGCGACAACTTGCCTAAGAGCGATATTGATATTGCTGTAGCGGGCTGCCGGGATTTCGCTCGTTTTTCATATTTGATTGAGGAGCATCTTGATACTCTTTTAGATGTAGACGTTGTCAATCTCGATGAGCCCTTATCGCAGCAGTTGCTCGATGAAATTGTCAGGGATGGTGTGATTCTGTATGAAAAAATATGAGAACTTTGCCAGTGCCTTGGCGAATCTTGAGGATGCGCCCAATCAGGATCTCAACAATGATTTTGTTCAGAGCGGACTGATCAATAAGTTTAACCTTCAATTCGAGTTGAGCTGGAAGCTACTCAAGCGTTTACTTGAGTATGAGGGTGCGACGCTTGCTGCGTCGGGGTCTCCCCGTGCCATCTTGAAGGAAGCCTACCGTTTCTACGACTTTATTGATGAGGCTGCCTGGCTGGATATGCTCAGGGATCGCAATACGAACGTTCATATTTATGACAACAAGCTCGCTCAAGATTTGATTCAGCGCATTTTGAACGTCTACATCCCCGCTTTCTGTCAGTTAAGAGACGGGCTGATTGAGCGTTACGGTGAGCTTCTTCTGATGCCCGACGACCAATTTATCTAAATTCCTTAAGATTTCGCGGAGGGTTGTTGCCGTTTACCGAGGGGTTGTTGTGCAACAACGGGCGAGCTGCAATACTAACTCTTATCTTTGCAAACTGCACTTTAACTACACCAATGCAGGGAGGATCTATGCAGCCCAAGCATTCCGCTATTGTGGCGGGCCTGACGTTGGCACTTTCGTTTGGCACCGTTACCGCGCCGGCGCCCGCTGCTGCCGAGGAGCCCACACCGGGCGTTGCCTCGGATGCCACCGATATCGATAAGGGTCTTTACACCCAGCAGTCCTTCTCGGGCGTGCTGCGGTCGGTCCAGGGCGTTTCGTTTGTCAATGTCACCACCGAGATGAAGTACTTTACCAAGTACGAGAGCCATGGCAACTACAACCAGGGCTTTTCGTATGGGGACGGCTATAACGCGCTGGGCTATTACCAGTTCGATCGCCGCTGGTCGCTCATCCCGTTTATGAAGCAGGCCTACAACTACAACCCCGAAAAATACAGCATGCTCAAGGACGCGATCGATCGCGGCGGCGAGATTTCCAACGCGAGCAATTCCATGTACGAGAACGGCCAGCTTACCGAGCTGGGCCGCATTGCGCAGGAGGCTTTCCAGGGCGCCTACAATACCGATCCTGCTGAGTTCTCGGCGCTTCAGGATGCCTATGCGTACAACTCGTACTACGCGGTTACCGAGGCATGGCTTAAGAGTGGTCTGGGCATTGACATCTCTGGGCGTGCCGACTGCGTCAAGGGCATGGTGTGGAGCCTCACCAACATGTGCGGCACCGGTGGCTGCCGAGAGTTCTTCCGTTGGGCGAATCTTTCCAACGACATGACCGACCGTGAGTTTGTGACGGCGCTCTCCAACAGCGTGGTCAATAACGTCGCCAGCAAGTATTCGAGCCAGCCCGAGTATCACGAGGGTTGGAAGAACCGCTATAGGAACGAGCTCAAGGACTGCCTGGTTTATATTACTGAGGACGAGGCTGCCTCGACGCCCTCGACGCCCTCGACGCCCTCGACGCCCTCGACGCCCTCGACGCCCGCGGAGTCAGAGTCCGCTTCGACGCCCAATTCGGGTGGCGCGACCGACAACGGCGGCGATGGCGACAAGATGGATACGCCCCCGAATGATATTGACGCCGATAATACCCC
>CAKUHM010000239.1 GCA_934655835.1 uncultured Collinsella sp.
GGTGCCTGTCCCCTTTGTGGTGGTTTTCTCTAGTGCTGTTCGAGCAGGCGTACCGCTTCGGCAGCCATGTTCTCGACCGTCATGCCGTTCTGCGCGAGCAGTTTGTTGGGGTCGTAGCGGTCGGGGAAGCCCTTGGCGATGCCGAAGGTGCGCGTGCGCAACGGCGTGCATGCCAGATAGCACGCGACGCGTTCGCCCCAGCCGCCGTCCAAGATGCCGTCCTCGAGGGTGACGACAACGCGATGCTCGGCGGCAAGGCTGTCGAGGAACTCGCGGTCAAGCTCGGTTGCAAAGCGAGGGTTGACGAGCGTGGCCTCGATGCCGTACTCGGCAGCCAAGCGATTTGCCACGCGCTCGCCCAGCTCAAAGAAGTCGCCAAGTGCGAGCACGGCCACGTCGCGGCCCTGGCGCACCACGTTGTAGCGAACGGCGCTGTAGTCGGTGTCTTCGGCAGGCGCCAGGTCGGGGCGGCTTACCAGGCCAATGCCCGGTACACGGATCGCTACGGGATGCTCGCGGTGGTCGAGCGACCAGCTCAGCATGGACAGATATTCCTCCATGCAGGCCGGTGCCAAGTAGTGCATGTTGGGAAGACCGCCCAGCATGGAAATATCAAAGAACGAAAGGTGCGTCTCGGACGTAGTGCCAAAGATTGATGCGCCAAACACTAGGATCGTCGCCGGGGCATCGTTGAGGCACAGGTCGTGCCACAGCTCGTCGTAGGCGCGCTGCAAAAACGTGCCGTACACACCAAAGACTGGCTTGGCGCCCGAGCGCGCAAGCGCGGTGGCAAAGGTCACGGCGTGCTCCTCGGCAATGCCCACGTCAACAAACTGCTTGCCTGCCGCGGCGCGAAGCTCGGGTGTAAAGCCCATGATGTAGGGCGTGGCGGCCGTGATGCCCACGACCTGCGGATCGCGCTCGATGGCGGCGCTGAGCGCCTCGCCCGTAATGTCGGCATAGGTGCGCGGCGCAGGCTCGCTCGGATGGCCCGGGCAGAGCTTGCGCCCAGTCGCCATGTCAAACGGACCCACGTGGTGCCAGTGCTCGGGGTCGCTCTGGGCCGGCTCAAAGCCCTTGCCCTTGGCGGTGGAGACGTGCAGCACGATGGGATGATCGATATTGCGCAGTTCCTGCAGCGCGTCGACCAGGGCCAACACATCGTTACCGGCGTCCAGATAGCGGTAGTCGAGCCCCATCGCGCGGAAAACGTTGCGCTCACAGGTGCCGTTGCTGGCGCGCAGCTCGGCCAGATTGCGATACAGGCCGCCATGGTTCTCGGCAATGGACTGGTCGTTATCGTTGACGATGATGATCAGGTTGCTGTCGAGCTCGGCGGCATTGTTAAAGCCCTCAAACGCCAGACCGCCCGAAAGCGAACCGTCGCCAATGATGGTGATGACGTTGTACGCATCGCCCGCCAGGTCACGAGCGTGCGCCAAGCCGCAGCCCAGGCTCACCGATGTGGAGGTGTGGCCCATGGCGAACAGGTCGTGCTCGGACTCGTCGGGATTGGCAAAGCCAGAAGCCTCACCATAACGCTCCGGATTGATATAAGTGTACGCACGCCCCGTCAGCGCCTTGTGGGCGTAGGTCTGGTGCGAAACGTCAAAGACAATCTTGTCGATGGGGGAGTTAAACACGCGATGAAGCGCAACCGTAAGCTCAACGACGCCCAGGTTGGGGGCAACGTGCCCGCCGACGGCGGCGGAGCTTTCGAGGATTGCCTGACGGATCTCGCCGCAGAGCAGCGGAAGCTCGGCGCGGTCGAGAGCCTTGACGTCCTCGGGCGTTGTCGTTTGCGTAAGCAGCATCGTTGTGGGTTACTCCATGCGAATCGTGCGCCGGCACTCCCTCGGCCGGCACAATTGCACAAGACAGTCTCGCACATTTTGGCGTTTGATATGTGACGGCGGCGCGGTAATTCGCCAACTGGTGGGGCAAAACGTTTTGTCCGATGCCATACTGGTAGATTCGATGATGATTTTATTCATTGCGTGCAGGCCATGACTTGCCGTCGTGGGCCGCTGGAAGGAGGCAGCATGTCCGATGCCGTTCGTGCCGAGAAGATCGCGCACGAGGTCGACTATGCCGCCCGCCAGCTGGCCCAAGCGGGCCGCTTGGACCTGACGCGCGAGTTTATCCAGCATGGCGATGTGACGGTGTATACGCATGTGACCTCGGTGGCGCGGGCGAGCCTGTCCTTTGCCGAGCGCCTGGGCCGCGTCGGTGTTTCGGTCGACCGCGCCTCGTTGCTGCGCGGGGCCCTGCTGCACGATTACTTTCTCTATGACTGGCACGATCCCGACCCAAGCCATCGGCTGCATGGCTTTCGCCACCCGTTTTTTGCCTTGGCGCGTGCGGAGGAAGATTTTGAGCTGACGCCGCGCGAGCGGAATATTATCGTACGGCATATGTTTCCGCTGGTACCGGTGCCGCCGACGTGTCGTGAGGCATGGATTGTGTGCCTGGCGGATAAATGGTGCGCGCTGCGCGAGACGATTGCCGGCCGTCTGCCGCGCAAAGGCGGCGCGAACGATTTGAACGAGGGCTCGAGTGACGGCTCGAGCAAAGAATCGAACGAAAAGAGGAGTGGGTAGACGGTGGGAACCGCGATCGACATGGCATTTGACGGCGCGACGCTTGCCGCCTGTCCGCTCTCGGCGCTGGTACTCTCGTTTGCCTTCTACGGTTTTTGCGGCTGGGTATGGGAGTCGACAGTCTGCGCCATGCTCAACCACGGACGCTTTGCCAACAGCGGCTTTTTGCT
>CAKUHM010000240.1 GCA_934655835.1 uncultured Collinsella sp.
CTTACCCGGCTTGACCAGGCACTCCCAAACATGGCCCAGCGGATCCACATCCTCGCGGCGCTTAAGCAGCAGCGTCTCGACCACGCCGCCCGAGCCGGCCTTGCGGCCGATCAGACGGGCCGGCATCACGCGCGTCTGGTTGATGACGAGTACGTCACCCGGCTCGATATAGTCGATAATGTCGCGGAAGATGCGGTGCTCGACGGTGCCACCGTGCTCCAGGGGCGTGCCCTCCTGGGAACCCTTGCGATCCACCACCAGCAGGCGGCAAGAATCGCGTGGCTCGGCCGGAGCCTGGGCAATCAATTCCTCGGGAAGGTTGTAATCAAAATCATCGGTACGCATTGACACGTCAGATTCTCCTTATATAGCTAAAGTCCGCCCTACATCCTAACAGGCCGTCAGTCCAAATGAACTACTTTTTGGCGGCTTTGCGCTCGTCGCGGATGCGGGCTCGGTCCATGGCCGCCTCAACAGCAGAGAAGCGACAGCCGCAGTAGTTCTGTCGATACATGCCCAACTCGCGCGAACGGCGCGTGGCCTCGGGGTAATACGGGCGAAAATCGCGAATCACCGGGGTGAGCCCACGGGCGGCTGCCAAGCGCTCAAGCACATCATTACAGGTGTCGAACAGCTGATACGGCGAGACGGCGAGCGTTGTGCCCACATAATCAAACCCGCGCTCTTGGGCCACTCGGCACGCCTCGGCCAGGCGCAGGGCATAGCACGCACGGCAGCGGCGAGGGCGATCGGCCGCCAGAGGGGCTACGCCGACCTCCCAACGCTCGCGGTCCTCCCCCGCCTCGATGAGCTCGATGCCACCGTCGGCACACCAACGGCGCAGCTCGTCCAAGCGGCGCTGCCATTCATCGCGTGGCTGAATATTGGGGTTGGTCCAGCAAATCGTGGGCTCAAACCCCTCCTCGCGCAGCAAGCGAACCGGCTCAAGCGAGCACGGCGCGCAGCACGCATGCAGCAACAACGACTTCATCGACATCTCCTCTCCCACAATGATTTTTCTGGGACGGGGATTAAAAAATCATTAGGTACACAATGATTTTTTAATCCCCGTCCCAGAAAAATCATCCCGAAATAGGCTACTTTCGGAGGGCGTTGTCTAGGGTGGCGGCTACCGTCAGGGGGTCGTCGGTGCCGGCGAAGAGGCGGATGGTGCTCCCTTGCTTGCCTCGTGGTGCTGAGAGGCGCGTTGTTGGGCCGCCGGCGGGTGATGTGCGAAATGTATCCGGTAGCATGCTGAAGAATTCGCCCGCGGTACGTCCCATCAGGTCGAACTCCACAGCCGGACCAAAACCGTGCTCGAGGATGCCCGTCGCGACGGCGTGATCGGGATGCGAGGTCAGCCCGGGATAGCGCACGTTGCACACCATCTCGTTCGCAGCTAAATACTCCGCCAGCGCACGAGCGCGATCAAAGTGTGCCTGCATGCGGGCATCGAGCGAGGACAGCCCGCGATCCAGCACGTCGGCCTCGTCTTCATTCAAATCAAGCGCATCAAACCCGCAGGAATTGAGCAGCACATGCGCGCACTCGGCCGCGGCATCTACGCGATGGCGCTTGAGCTGCGAACGCGCGACCGACACCACCACCAGCTTGCGCGGCCCCTCACCAGCACACACGCGGTCGAGAGCCTCGAGCGACAGCACCGCACCCAGGCGCAACGAATCGCACCCAAAGACCAACGCCACGGTATTATCGACAACCAACAGCGCACCACAGGCACGCGCCGCCTGCCCCAACGCGCGCAGATCGGGCACGCGTAGGCCAAAGCCACCAAGGGAGTTCACGAACCACCAAAGATGCGGCCCTTCAACCTCAAACGATGCGACAACACCCTCGGACGCGGCCTCAAACGCCGCGACGCTCGGCTCCCCCACCAACGTCACATCGCAGCCCTCAAAGCCGCACGAAAATGCATCGGCAAAGTCATCCGCAAAGGCCACCAGGCGGTCACCGGGACGTACGATACCCAGCAGCGACAACGCCGCCGGAACATGCGGCGCCGCAAGCAACCGAGCCTCGCGCGCACGGGCGCGCTCACCCCAAGCTTCTTCAAATTCCCGCACGTCCATACGGCACCATCCCTTCAAAAGCAAAAACCCATGACACGGGTGTTCCCCGCATCATGGGTAACGGCTGCAGTATAGCGCCAGAGCGCAGCCAAACGTCGCGGCGTCAATGTACCTCGGCGTCAGTGCGCCCTAACGCCTAGATGCTGAGCGTGTGATAGTTCACGTCCGCGCCCGGTGCATCCACCGACACACCGTAGCTCTCCGGGTACATGCGCGTGGAGAACACGAGCGCGCCATCGTTCACGAACACCTCGACAGACGAAACATCGGCGACGATACGCACGTTGCGAACCTCGTCGACCGGCTCCCAGCGCACGGTACGGCCGCAACCGGCCGACGCGCGATCCTCGTTCGCAAAGCGCATCTCAAAGCGCGCGGGCAGCTCGCCCTCCGCGGGCTTAAACGAAAGCAGAAGCTCGTCGTTCACCGTGGCGGCAAACGCGCCATTCACGCCCCCAACAGCAATATCAAAGCAGGTATCGCCGGCAACCTCAAACGAGCCCTCCCCCACAGCCACCGAGCTATAGTGACGAGTGATCTCGCGAACCGGCTGCTGCAGGATCATGCCATCGGCACCAACCGTCAGCTCACGCGGCACCGTCATGCAATGCTGCCAGCCCTCAGCAACCGTCGGGTCATTGCCGTAAGAATCATCCCCCGGCAATCCCATC
>CAKUHM010000241.1 GCA_934655835.1 uncultured Collinsella sp.
TCAAGGACCCGCTCGACCTGCTGTATCTGTTTTGGGCCATTACCACGGGCATTACGGCCGGCGCCGGCATGTATGCGCTCGTGGGGCTCACGGCGGTGGTGATCGTGGTGATGATTGCCGGCTTTGCGAGCCACCAGGACAAGGCGCGCGTGTACATGATGGTCATCCACTACACGGGTCAGATCACCGGCGACGATATCGTGCGCGCGTTTGGGCGTACCAAGTTCACCGTCAAATCCAAGACGATGCGCGGTGACAAGGTCGAAATGGCCGTCGAGGTGTTCTCGGACGGCGTGGACATGTCCTACGCAGATGCCATTCGCGCGCTCGACGGCGTGGAGGACCTCACGATCATCCAGTACAACGGCGAATACCATGGCTAATTTGGGTCCGGCGTTTTAACAAACGCCGGACCGCTCGACGCTGCGCGGACATCTGCCGGGCGATCTGCCGCTCAAACCGTCGCTCGCGTACATGAAGTACGCGTCGCTCCTCTTTCGCGGCACCTCGCCACGGCAGCTGCCCGCCCGCTGATGTTTGAACGACCTGACTGGTCTTACATTATTGCAGCCGGGTGTTGGGTATCATGGTGCTTGTGAATTCGTTGTCGGGGGTACTCGTGGTAAAGATGAAGGATGTCGCCGAGCTGGCGGGCGTTTCGAGCGCCGCGGTCTCGCGCTATCTCAACGGTGGATATATTTCGGCCGATAAGTCCGAGCGCATTAAGCAGGCGATTCAAGAGACCGGTTACGTGCGGTCCAACCAGGCTCGCGCGCTGCGTACCGGCTCCACCAAGCTCATCGGCGTCATCGTGCCTAAGATTAACTCGGAGTCTATCAGTCGTCTGACGGCTGGAATTGGAGACACCCTTCAGAGCGAGGGATATCAAATGCTGCTTGCTGACGCTGGTAGCGACCCTGCGCGCGAAGTTGAATTTCTCGAGCTGTTTCAGCGATATCCCGTCGATGCGATTATCCTTGCTGGTACAGTAGTTACTCCCAAACATGTTGCTTTTTTTGATTCGGCCAGCGTTCCCGTCGTGATTACCGGTCAGCATGTCGAGGGCTGCAATTGCGCATATTATGACGATTTTGAAGCGGCTCGAGATCTTGCTACATATGTTGCCGATATTGCTGAAGGGCCCATTGCCTATATCGGCGCTACGCGAAAAGACGTTTCGGTGGGCGCTTTGCGCGAAGATGGTTTTCGATCTGGCCTTGAAGCGGCCGGGCGCGTTCTAGATTCAAACCTGTATCGCGAAAGCCCCTTTACGGTCGAGGGCGGCTATACGCGCACCAAAGAGCTTCTTGGGGAAAATCCGTCTCCTGCTTTTATTGCCTGTGCTACCGACATGATGGCGGCGGGTGCAATTCGAGCGCTTACGGAAGCGGGGGTTTCCAAACCCGCGCGGCGTGTCTCGGGGTTTGGCGATAACCAATTGTTGCGTGCTGTAAGTGGTGGAATCATTACAGTGCATTTTGGCTATATGACTCTAGGAGTCACTACTGCGCGCATGGCGTTGGATCTGATTCAGCAGAATCCGAGCGAGTACGGAGCGCCTCGTCAGGTGCAGGTGGGACACACAATTGTTGAATAATTAATATAAATACCGTTTACCGGCAAATACATACCGTTCATCCTGAATCAAAACTGCAAACGATTACACAAAGACTGAAAACGATTACAGTTAAGTCAAGTCGCTGAGAGTCCAATGATGTACATGAATTGGATCCCACTCGACATTGTGTTTGTAAGCCGCAGCATAGTGAAAGGTACGCGCTTATGGCAGCTTCAATTGACGCCGACAAGATTATCGAGTTTGTGGGTGGTAAATCCAACATAAAACATGTGACTCATTGCGCAACGCGCTTGAGGTTTAACCTTGTCGACAACGGCAAGGTCGACAAGGAGTCGCTCGAAAAGACCGGCATTTTGGGTGTTGCGGATATGGGCACTCAGTATCAGGTTATCGTTGGTCCCAGCGTAGATAACGTTTATGGCGACGTCATCGCCTCTTTGGGTTCTGGTTACGGCAAGGGTGCCGTCGAGGATGCGGACGAGGGCGTGCCTGTGCGTGAGCCCGGTTTCCTTAACGCCATCAAGTTCTACGGCAATAAGGCGTTCGATGTAATCTCCGGTAGCTTCACGCCCATCATTCCGGCATTTTGCGGTGCGGCCATTATTAAGGCAATTCTTTCCATCTGCACCATGGCCGGTTGGCTTGCGGCCGATTCCAGCACGTATGCGGTTCTGGCGGCTGCCTCCAACTCCATTTTCTATTTCCTGCCGATCGTCCTCTCGGTTTCCATGGCTCGCAAGCTCGGTGCGAATCCATATCTTGCCGCCGCTGTGGGCGCTTCGCTTTTGGAGCCCAACTTTACTGCACTCGGTAGCAACGGCGATATGAGCAGCTTCCTGGGTCTTCCGATGGTTATTATGGGCTATGCCTCGACGGTGTTTCCTGCCATGCTCAGCACGACGCTGCTGTTTGTGGTCGAACGCTTCCTTAAGCGCGTCGTTTACAAGGACCTGCAGGTTGTAATCGTGCCTACGATTTGCCTGCTTGTCGTTGTGCCCGCTACGATGTTGCTGGTTGGTCCCTTTGGTTATTACGTCGGTGAGGGCCTGTCTACTTTTGTGATGTGGCTGATGGGTACGATGCCGATTCCGGCTGGCTTTATCCTGGGCGCCTTCTGGATGTTCGTCGTCCTCTTTGGTCTCCACTGGGCTGTCCTTCCCGTTCTTATTGCTAACCTTT
>CAKUHM010000242.1 GCA_934655835.1 uncultured Collinsella sp.
TTCAACCCCTACCTGATGGAAGCCGACCAGTTTGCGGGCGCCTACCTGTCCGTGGTCGAGTCCATCGCCAAGCTCGTAGCCGCCGGCTTTGAGCACAAGCGCGCCTACCTCTCCTTCCAGGAGTACTTCGAGCGCCTGCGTACCGAGGCTGAGCGCTGGGGCAAGCCCATGGCAGCAGTACTCGGCGCCCTCATGGCCCAGGTCGACCTGGGCGCCGGTGCCATCGGCGGCAAGGATTCCATGAGCGGCTCGTTTGAGGACGAGGCCGGCGAGCTCAACGTTCCGCCGACCCTGATCAGCTTCGCCGTTGCCGTGGGCAAGGCTGCTCGCGCCGTCTCCCCCGAGTTCAAGGGCCTCACGCACCGCGTCGTCCGCATCGCCCCCGCCACCTACGGCGAGGACTACCGCCCCGACGCCCAGCAGCTGCTCGCCGCGTTTGACGCCGTCGAGGCGCTCACTGCTACCGGCGACGCCCTGGCCGTCTCCACGCCCGGCTACGGCTGCGGCGCCGAGAGCCTCTTTAAGATGTGCGTCGGCAACCAGATCGGTATCGAGCTTGCCGAGGACGTGGACGTGGAGAGCCTCTTCACCCCGCTCTACGGCAGCTTTATCGTCGAGCTCGCCGAGGACGCCGAGCTGCCCGAGGTCGCCGACGGCGTTGTCGTCGAGCCCCTGGGCACCACCGTCGAGGGTTATGTCATCGATACCGGCTCCGAGGTCATCGAGCTCGCCGAGCTCCAGGAGGCCTGGGAGAGCGGCATCGAGGGCGTCTTTGCCTACCGCAGCGCCGGCGAGACCGCCGAGGTCGAGACCATCGACTTCCGCGCCAAGGATATCCATGTGTACGGTGGCGCCAAGATCGCCCGCCCGCGTGTGGTCATCCCCGTGTTCCCTGGCAACAACTGCGAGTACGACAGCGCCCGCGCCTTCCGCGCCGCCGGCGCCGAGGCCGACACCTTCGTGATCAACAACCTCACGCCCGAGGCCGTCGCCGAGAGCACCCATGAGCTTGCCCGCCGCATCCGCCAAAGCCAGATCGTCATGATCCCCGGCGGCTTCTCGGGCGGCGACGAGCCCGACGGCTCCGCCAAGTTCATCACGGCGTTCTTCCGCGCCCCCGAGGTCACCGAGGCCGTCCGCGACCTGCTCAAGGCACGCGATGGCCTGATGCTGGGCATCTGCAACGGCTTCCAGGCCCTGGTCAAGCTCGGCCTGGTGCCCTACGGTGACATCGTCGATGCCACGCCGGATGCACCTACGCTGACCTTTAACACCATCGGCCGCCATCAGAGCCGCCTGGTGCGCACCCGTATCTCGTCCAACCTGTCCCCGTGGCTGTCGCAGTGCAGCCTCGACGACCCCTACACCGTCGCCATCAGCCACGGCGAGGGCCGCTTTGTCGCCAACGACGAGGTGCTCGCCCAGCTCATCGCCAACGGCCAGGTCGCCACGCAGTACGTGGGCGAGGACGGCAAGCCGAGCATGGACCTTTCCGTCAACCCCAACGGCTCCGCACTCGCCATCGAGGGCATCACGAGCCCCGACGGCCGCGTCTTGGGCAAGATGGGCCACGCCGAGCGTCGCGGCGACAACCTGTACCGCAACGTGCCCGAGCATGTTCCCGGCGATAAGTTCATGCCGATCTTTGAGAGCGGCGTAGCCTACTTCGACTAAACCTTTCCCATCGGGTACAATCCCCTCGGGTAACAACACCCGCCACCGGCACTCCCGGTGGCGGGTTCTTTTTTGCTTCGCGTATGTAGGAAGGACACCATGGAAAGCCGCAAGCCGTATCTCGCCACCCTGCCCGGACTCATCTTGGGCTGCCTCGTTTGCTGCGCGCTCTGGGGATCGGCTTTTCCCTGCATCAAGATCGGCTACGCGCTCTTTGGCATCCCGGCACACGATAGCGCCTCGCAGCTGCTCTTCGCAGGCCTGCGCTTCACCCTTGCCGGCGCGCTCGTCATTGTTGGTATGAGCGCGGCCCAACGCCGTCCGCTCGTTCCGCAGGCGCGCGACATCAAACCTATCCTCACGCTGTCGCTCTTCCAGACCATCGGCCAGTACTTCTTTTTCTACCTCGGTCTCTCCCGTGCAAGCGCCATGTCGAGCTCCATCATCGAGGCCAGCGCCAACTTCTTGGCCATCCTCTTTGCCGCCCTGGCATTCCGCACCGAAAAGCTCGATGCGGCCAAGGTGCTCGGTTGCGTGTTGGGCTTTGCCGGTGTTGCGCTCGTCAACCTTTCGGGCGCGGACGGCACCTTTGGCTTTACGCTCGACGGCGAGGGCTTTATCCTGGCCTCCACCGTCGCGGGCGCCCTTTCGACCTGCCTGATCGGCATCTTCTCGCGTGAGCACGACGGCGTCCTGCTTGCCGGGTGGCAGTTCCTGGTCGGTGGTCTCGTCCTCACCGCTATCGGCTTTCTGGTGGGCGGCGCACTCTCCCCCACGGCAATCGCTCCCGCCATCGCGCTCATTGTCTACATGGCCCTTATCTCCGCGGTCGCCTACTCGCTGTGGTCGCGCCTACTTGCCGTCAACCCCGTCAGCCGCGTCTCGGTCTTTGGGTTTATGAACCCGGTCTTTGGCGTGCTGCTGAGCGCGCTGCTGCTCGGCGAGGGCGCCGGCACGAGCCCCGTTACCGTTATCGTTGCCCTGCTGCTGGTCTGCGGCGGCATCATCATCGTCAACAAACCTAAAAAGGCCTAGCGAGCTGCGCCTTTTTAGAGAGGGTGTTCGCA
>CAKUHM010000243.1 GCA_934655835.1 uncultured Collinsella sp.
AACTTTAGCAGAGTTTAACAGTTTTAGCAGGCTCGGCGGCTTTATGCCTTACCGACCCTGTCGGGTCCTCTCGCCCGCGCCGATACAAATAGCACGGCGCAGCCCCTCTATGCCGCCCCTACCCCAGCGAGCGGTTGAGGGAGCCGAGCTCGTCGTTGCCCATAGTGCGCCACATTTGGAAGATACAGCCACGCGCCAGGAAGAAGAAGCCGTTATCGACGAGTTGCACGGCAGCATCTGCCAGCTGATTGGTCACGGCGGGCACCGGCGGCAACTCGAGTCCCGCCTTACGGATGGTCTCGACCGCTTCCTCGAACGTCGGCGGCTCGCTGACGCCCATCTCGTTCATAAGGCCCTGCATTTCCTCCAGCGCGCTGCTGCCCGACTCCTCGCCGCGCGGCACGAGACGGTAGCACGCCAACGCCAGCTCGAACTGATCGCAGTTCCAGTACGCAAATGCCAAACGGTAAAACAGGTAGCCAATCGAGGGACGATCGCTCACGATGCGCAAACCGTGACGGGCTACCTCGATAACCTCGTCAAACCGCTCCAAACGCGCCAGCACGTTAATCAACGCAAAATGCGATTGCATAGACGAGCGCGCCAAATCGTAAAGGCGACGCACCTCGGGCAGAGCGCGCTCAAAATCTTCCTGCTCGGCGTAAAAGCTGCAGATCTCATGCTGGGCAAAGTACAGCGCATCGGGCGCACGAAGGATTCGCACAGAGCGGTCTTCTTCCAACACCGGTAGCACCATGCGCACCAGCTGGTTATCGCAAAACTGCGTTTGAACCGGACCTGTCGCCAACAGCTCGGCGACGGCGCACTTGGCCTCCAACTCCTCGACAAGACGGGAAAAACCTTCAAAAGCACCTGTACGGTCGACTTTTGCCTGCTCGCGCAATTCAACAACACGGGCCACGTATGGGTCGTCGTCCTCTTCCATGACCTCCAGCTCGTCAGCCGTATCGGCAAGCAGCAGATCGCGCAGCGCCGGCGGCAGCATGCGATGGTCATCACGCGGACGAGCGTGAACCTCCGCTGGCTCAATCATATCCGGCGTGGTCGCCTCATATGCCTCAAGCATGCGCTTGCAAGGCATACCGTCCATATCCATGCTCTCAAGATCCTTGGCGACGGGAACACAATCGGCAAGATACTCGGCACGGGCAAAGGAATACGTTGCGACGATGTGCACATCCTGCTCATCGTCGGGAGCCTCAATCTGCACGTAGCAGCGCGTGATGCAGGCACCCGCGGCAAAGCAAGCCGCCGCAAGCGTGAGCGCTACGCGCGCGTCGTGCTCCGCGGCCCAGATCTCGCGCACACCCTCGTCCAGCTCGCGCCAGGCGTCATCCTGAGCATCGTATTCACGTTGCGGCATGGCATCAACGGCAGAGCGCCCAAACTGGACGAGCATAATCCCCTCGGCAACGTTCACTCGATAGGTATAGTCGAGTCGCGTGACCACATTGAGCGCCTCGATGATTCGCGCAAAGCGGGTGCGCACGTCCCACTCGCCACCAGGCTGGCACGCAACCGTCCCCGGCTTGGCCCACGGGTTGTCGCTCGACAGCGTTTCGAGCAACCGGGGGACATCGTTGGTCGTTTTAGCGATATGCCACGAGTCAAAGAGTGCACAGCCCTCAAGACTCGGCGACGAGGCTGCGGGGGCCAATCCGGCCCCGATGCGCTCAAGGATGCCGGAGAGGCGGTTCAGGCGACACTCAATGGCAAGCAAGGTGTCGATCTCATCTTGATCTAACAGACTACGATCGAAATTAAGATAGAAAAGCTTCGAGCGATCGATGCGGGCCAAGTTCATTTCAGTCTTTGCCGCTATGGTGCGCAGATGAGGCAGATTGACTTCACCCATCAGGGCCGCGGCATAACGCTCGATGCCGCTCGGATTGTCCTTATGGTCAATGCGGTAGAGCAGCGTCTCGATGGCATCGGGAAGTGGCGTCAAATCAAAGCCCAGAAACACTTCGACCGGCTCGGGCAGCTTGACGAGCTTAATCTTGTCGACGACATTGTGCGTACTCTCGTCGAGCCTATCGGTGTTTGACGTGCTCGCGATAGCATTTTCGGAATCGGCGAATATCACGTAGCGCAAGAACATAGATGCCATGAACTCACCGTAAGGGAGGCTGCGGGCCGAATTCCATGTCTCGCGATCGGACTGCTCGCGCATGGGGCCTTTTGGAGAGCCGATGACCCGCGCCCGGGGACGCATCGTCCCATCGGTGCCCCTTACCGCAATCTCGCCAATGCTGGAGTCGGACTCATCAAGAACCAGCTGCATATCGGGATCATTGGGCAACGGTGCCTCGCCAACGGGACGGTCCACCTTGTACACTTCGCCCGAAACGCTCACGTAACCTAAAAGTGACACATGGCTCTTACCGACGAATTCAACGGCGTAGCATGATTCATGCGGATCGTCGCCAAAGAGTTTCCAGACAACGCCATACGAGCGTCCCGCGGGCTGCTCGGGCATCGCCGGAAAGCGCTTCTTGGGATCGAGAAACTTGAGCTTGTAGGTCGGACGCTCTGCCACGAAATATCACCCTGATCGGTCGTCTAGAGAAAGGGCGCGCCCCAGGTGCACCGAGACGCTTACTCGGAATCTTACACGAGTCGATAACAAAAAAGCCCCCGTTGCCGGAGGCTTTGATCTCAAATGGTGCGGCGTATAGGATTCCGCGCATCCGCTGCGCGGATCCGCACCGGCTTC
>CAKUHM010000244.1 GCA_934655835.1 uncultured Collinsella sp.
CCGCAGACGTTCCGCAATGTCCTGCCTACGCTGACCAGTGAGTTCATCCTGCTTTACAAGGATACGTCGCTGCTCGCGGCCGTGGGCGTGGTCGAGATCGTCATGAACGCCCGCACCATCGTGGCCACGACGGGCTCCATTACGCCGTATGTGGTTGCCGCCCTGTTCTACCTGGTCATCACCCTGCCGCTTGCCCGCCTGGTGAGTGGTCTTGAGGCAAGGCTTTTGGGCACGGCCGAAACCAAGAAGAAGCGTCCCGCCAAGAGCGCCGGACAGGTTGTCGCGACGCCCGCCGATCACATCGCCGGTCTGTAAGGAGGTCCTATCATGAGCGAAACCAATAACTCGAACGAGGTCGTTGTCAGCATCAAGAACCTCCAGAAGGCCTTTGGCGATAACGTGGTCCTGCGCGATATCGATCTGGACGTGCACAAGGGCGAGGTCGTCGTAGTCCTGGGCCCCTCGGGCTCGGGCAAATCGACGATGCTTCGCTGCATCAACCGTCTGGAGCACCCCACGAGCGGATCGATTGTCGTTGAGGGCGTGGATGTGTGCGCCAAGGGCGTCGACCTCAACAAGGTGCGTACGCATCTGGGCATGGTGTTCCAGCAGTTCAATCTGTTCCCGCACCTGTCGGTCAAAAAGAACGTCATGCTTGCGCAGCAAAAGGTGCTCAAGCGCAGCAAGGAAGAGGCTGAAAAGATCGCCGTCGAGGAGCTGACCAAGGTCGGTCTTGCCGAGCGTATCGACTTTATGCCGAGTCAGCTCTCGGGCGGCCAGCAGCAGCGCGTGGCCATCGCCCGCGCCCTGTCGATGAACCCGCACGTCATGCTTTTTGACGAGGCCACCTCGGCGCTCGACCCCGAGCTCGTGCGCGACGTTCTGGGCGTCATGCGCGACTTGGCGCGCGACGGTATGACCATGATCGTCGTGACACACGAGATGGGCTTTGCCCGCGACGTCGCCGACCGCGTCGTCTTTATGGACGGCGGCGTTATCGTGGAAGAGGGTACGCCGAGCGAGGTCTTCGACCATCCCAAGAGCGAGCGCACCAAGGCGTTTTTGGGCAACATCTCGTAGCTGGTTGACAGAACTTCCGTTACAAAGAGCGGGGGCTGGACGTGAATCCAGCCCCCGCTCTTTTGTTGGGATGGGGATGCGCTTTGATGCGGGCCTTATTTGCTGGAGGCCCTTGGTGTCATTACACCAGCTCGGCTCCCAGGGCCTTGCAAGCGGTCTCGCCCTCATCGTCGGGTGCGTCGTAGCAGATGACAGAGTCCACGACATTGACACCTGCCTCGTCGGCGTCGGCCTTCCAGTTGTCCATCCACTCGCCCTCGGCCCACGAATAGGAGCCAAAGAGGACGACCTTCTTGTCGCCGAGGGTTTCCTTGATTTCGTCCCACATCGGCTGGAACTCATCGTACTCGAGTTCCTCGGAGCCCATGGCGGGGCAGCCGAAGGCGAAGGCGTCGTAGTCGGCGGCCTTGTCGGCAGAGAAGTCGGCGCAGGGGATGACCTCAGTCTCGGCACCCGCGGACGTGGCACCTTCGGCGACGAGGTTTGCCATGGCCTCGGTATTGCCCGTGCCGCTCCAATAGACGACGGCGATCTTGCTCATGTTTTGTCCTTTCGGTTGTGCGGCGCTGGCCGCGGTTTGTACGTTCTATCGGGTTGCCTGGGCAAGTTGCGCCAGGCTGCAGCCCTGCTGATAGATAAAAGTGAAGTATTGGGTGCAGGCACGGTAGGCATCAAACGTCGCAAGCGCCTGCTCGACATTTGCGTAGACCTTCCAGGCCCCAAAGACCTTGTAGTTCTCGCCGTGCTGGACGATAAACTCGTGAACGTCGTCGTAGGGGTATCCCAGGAAATAGCCTATTTCGTGCGGAAACTCGCAGGTACAGTCGTTACTACAGCTGGCTTGCTGGGCCAGCGCGCATCGAGTCTGACTACAGGCACATTCCGCGGCGTTATTGCTCGCGAGTGCGATGCGTGACGCCAGGTGCACGAGGCATGTCGCGAGGTCGCCCGTGTCGTAGCCTTCCTTGGTGAGCGCCGTCTGGGCGCGCGGGTCCGCGAAGTAAGTGGCGAGGCTTTTGGGCCGGTATACGTACACGAGCGCTCCGCAGGGCCGCCAGACCAAAACGCTCAGGTGGATGCCGAGTGGGTCAAGTTCGCGATTGCACTGGGCGATAACGTTGAGCAGGCGAGCTCGGCGTTCTGCGATGGTTTCGGTTGCAGTCGAGCCGTCCCCGTGGGCGTAGGTGCCTGGATAGGTAAAGAGCGATGCCGGCTTGATGCCCGCGAGCGTAGGGGAGCAGTTGCGCACGACTGCTGCCTGAAACGTTGGGAGGTCTATGGTTCGAGTCATGACGTCGCTGTCCGTCCTTTCGTGTTAGCCTAGGAAAACTTATACACCAAAGTAAGCCATGGTCAACAAAAAAGTTTGATGAGGGAAACTAATTGACCGAACAGACATGATTTTGAGGTAAGATGAGGACACCCCATGGGGGTATCTGGATAAGACTACTTGGAAAGGGGAGCGCATGAGTGACTTGCTCAACCCTGCGAATCTCATCGTGCTGGCCGTCATTGCCATCGGCATGTTTTTTGGCCTGCGTCGTATTGCCGCCTCGACACGCGGGAAGAGCTGCTGCAGCGATGGTGCGAGCGGCAAGAAGGCCAAAAGGGTCGTTGTGGCGGATACCGATGCGTCGCACTAT
>CAKUHM010000245.1 GCA_934655835.1 uncultured Collinsella sp.
CCCAAAACATATTATTTAGAGTTAATAACTGCCTGTGCTGCTGCCAGTCGGGCAATCGGCACACGGAATGGTGAGCAGGATACATAGTCAAGGCCTGCATGATAGCAGAACTCAACACTGGACGGGTCGCCGCCGTGCTCGCCGCAGATACCGAAGTGCAGCTTCGGATTGACAGGCTTACCTAAGGAAATAGCCATTTCCATCAGCTTACCGACACCGTTTTGGTCAAGCTTTGCAAACGGGTCATTTTCAAATACCTTGGCTTCGTAGTAAGCATTTAAGAACTTACCGGCATCATCACGAGAGAAGCCATACGCCATCTGCGTTAAGTCGTTGGTACCAAAGCAGAAGAAGTCGGCGTGCTGGGCGATCTCGTCGGCGACCATGCAGGCGCGCGGCAGCTCGAGCATCGTGCCCACGGGGATGTTGAGCTCAACGCCCTCCTCGGCGGAAACCTCGGCGATGACACGCTCGATGACCTCGCGGGTCTGGACATGCTCGGCCGTGATGGAGACGAGCGGGACCATAATCTCGGGACGCGGGTCGACGCCCTCCTTGATGAGGCGGGCAGCAGCCGTTACCACGGCACGGACCTGCATAAGCGGCAGGTCGCCGAAGACGACGGACAGGCGCACGCCGCGCAGACCCAGCATCGGGTTGGACTCGACCATGCCGTCGATGCGGCGCAGGCGGGCACGCAGGGCGGCGAGCTCCTCCTCGGGAGCGCCGGCGGCCTCCTTCTTAGTGATGGCGACCTCGAGCTCGCGGGGATCGTCCAGGAACTCGTGCAACGGCGGGTCGATCAGGCGAACGACCACGTCGCGGCCGGTCATGGTCTTGAACATGGCCAGGAAGTCCTCGGTCTGAACCTTGAGCAGATCAGCCAGCGCCTGCTGCTTGACGGCCTCGTCGTCGGACAGGATGAAGCTCTGGATGATGTTCTTACGATCGCCCAGGAACATATGCTCGGTGCGGCACAGGCCGATGGCCTCGGCGCCAAACTCAAGCGCGAGCTCGGCATCCTCGGGGTTGTCGGCGTTGACGCGAACATGGTTGGCGTGACCGTCGGTCTCGTCCAGACGGATCTCGTCAGCCCAGGACAGAATGGTGTCCAGGTCGCCGGTAAGCTCGGCAGAGACCAGGTCGACCGCACCGTCGACAACGATGCCCTGGGTACCATCGATGGAGATGATGTCGCCCTCGTGCAGTACGCGATCGCTACCCTCGATACGCACGACCTTCTCGGTCGCGTCGATATGGAAGCGCTCGACGCCGCAGACGCAGGGCGTACCCATGCCGCGGGCGATAACGGCGGCGTGGCTCGTCTTGCCACCGTGGCTCGTCAGGATGCCCTCGGCAGCAACCATGCCCTTCAGGTCGTCAGGGTTGGTCTCCCAACGGACCAGGATGACCTTGTGGCCCTCGTTCGCGCGCGCAACGGCGTCATCGCTCGAGAACACGACCTCGCCCACGGCGGCACCGGGGCTGGCGTTCAGACCGGTCGCGAGCGCCTCGTACTTCTTGGAGGAGTCGAACTGCGGGTGCAGGAGCTGGTCGAGCTGCGCGGGGTCGATGCGGCTTACGGCCTCCTCGCGGGTGATCAGACCCTCCTCGACCATCTCGATGGCGATACGCAGGGCGGCCGTGGCGGTGCGCTTGCCCACGCGAGTCTGGAGCATCCAGAGCTTGCCCTGCTCGATGGTGAATTCGATATCGCACATGTCGCGATAGTGGTCCTCAAGCGTCAGGAACACGCGCTCGAGCTCCTCGCCTGCGGACTCGAGGCCCGGGGTGGTCTTGAGGTCGGCGATGGGCTCGGTGTTACGGATGCCGGCGACGACGTCCTCGCCCTGGGCGTTGACCAGAAAGTCGCCGTAGAACTCCTTGGTGCCGTCGGCCGGGTTGCGGGTGAAGGCGACGCCGGTCGCAGAGGTTTCGCCCTTGTTGCCAAAAGCCATAGCCTGGACGTTGACGGCGGTGCCGAGCTCGTCGGAGATGCCGTGCTGCTTGCGGTAAATGCAGGCGCGCTCGTTCATCCAGCTGCCAAAGACGGCCTGGATGGCAAGACGAAGCTGGAGCTCCGGATCGTGCGGGAAGACGGGCTTGCCATCGGCGACCTCGAGCTCGGGATACAGAGCAGCCTCGACGTTGGCGGAGAAGATGCCCTTGAAGGTCTCGACGAGCTCCTGCAGGTCCTCGGCCGAAAGCTCGGAGTCAACGCGGACGCCGGCAACCAGGCGGGCCTGGGTCAGGGCGTTCTCGAACAGGTCGGCGTCGACGCCCATGACGACGTTGGAGAACATCTGGATAAAGCGGCGATAGCTGTCCCAAGCAAAGCGCGGGTTCTGCGTCTGGGCGATGAGGCCCTGGACGGAATCGTCGTTAAGACCCAGGTTGAGGACCGTGTCCATCATGCCGGGCATGGAGAACGGAGCGCCCGAGCGCACCGACACGAGCAGCGGATCGTTGGCGTCGCCGAGCTTCTTGCCGCAGCGGGCCTCGAGGTCGGCCTCGGCGGCAACGATCTCGTCGAGTGCACCCTCAGGCCAAACGTTGCCAGCACCGGAGTACTCAACGCAGGTCTGGCAGGTAATGGTAAAGCCACCGGGAACCGGCAGGCCGATACGGCTCATCTCGGCAAGGTTAGCGCCCTTGCCGCCAAGCACAAAGTTCATGGACTGGTCGCCCTCGGTGACACAAGTG
>CAKUHM010000246.1 GCA_934655835.1 uncultured Collinsella sp.
CCGCAGGACGCAAGAAGCCCTCGCCGCACGAAGTGCGCAGCGAGGGCTTCTTGCATGTCCGAGGACGTTTTGGGAGGTAGCCCAAACAGCCCCGGCAATCCTGCGGGAGTTAAATCCCTTTAGAACTTGTTGTGGAAGGTACGCGAAATGACCTCGTCCTGCTGCTCCTTGGTGAGCGTGTGGAAGTTCACGGCATAGCCGGAAACGCGGATGGTCAGCTGCGGGTACTTCTCGGGGTGGGCCTGAGCATCGAGCAGCGTCTCACGGTTGAAGACGTTGATGTTCAGATGGTGGCCACCCTTCTCGGCGTAAGCGTCGAGCATGTGGACCAGGTTATCGGCCTGAGTCTCGGAAACTTCAGAAACCTTCATAATGTGTCTCCTTCGATTGATAGGCGCCGGCCGAAACCGGCGCGCTAATCAGTAATCGTTATTGTTAGTATAGCACTAACAATAGTTACTCGCCCAGCTGATCAAGGTCGATATCGCCAAAGAACACCTGGTCCTCCTTGCCGAGCGCACCCGGGATGATGGAGAAGGTGTTGGAGATGCCGTCCTGAGCGTCGCGGAACGGGAGCTTGGAAACCGAAGACAGCGAAGCGATGGCGCCGTGGCTATCGCGCTTGTGCATGGGGTTAGCACCCGGGGCGAAGGGCTGGCCAGCCTTGCGGCCATCAGGCGTAGAGCCGGTCTTCTTGCCGTACACGACGTTGGAGGTAATGGTCAGAACCGAGGTCGTGGGCACGGAGTTGCGGTAGGTGTCGTTCATGCGGATGTACTCCATGAACTGGTGCACAACGTCGTGAGCGATCTGGTCGACGCGGTCGTCGTCGTTGCCGTACTTGGGGAACTCGCCCTCGGTCTCGAAGTCGACGATGATACCGTTCTCGTCACGGACGGGGTGGACCTTGGCGTACTTGATGGCGGACAGGGAGTCGGCCACGACGGAAAGGCCAGCGATGCCCGTAGCGAACCAACGATGCACGTGCTTGTCGTGCAGAGCCATCTGGATGCGCTCGTAGCAATACTTGTCGTGCATGTAGTGAATGATGTTCAGCGAGTTGACGTACACGCCAGCGAGCCACTTCATCATGTCGTTGTACTTGGCCACAACGTCGTCGTAATCGAGCGTATCGCCCTCGACGGCGCGATACTTGGGGCCAACCTGCTTCTTGGAGACCTCGTCAACACCGCCGTTGAGTGCGTACAGCAGGCACTTGGCCAGGTTGGCACGGGCGCCGAAGAACTGCATCTCCTTGCCGATGCGCATGGAGGACACGCAGCAGGCAATGCCATAGTCGTCGCCGTGATAGACGCGCATGAGGTCGTCGTTCTCGTACTGAATCGAGGAGCTGGCGACAGAAGTCTTGGCGCAGAACTTCTTGAAGTTCTCGGGCAGGCGGGTCGACCACAGAACGGTCATGTTGGGCTCGGGGCTGGTGCCCATGTTCTCGAGCGTGTGCAGGTAGCGGTAGCTCATCTTGGTAACGAGCGTACGGCCGTCGACACCCATGCCGCCGATGGACTCGGTGACCCACTGCGGATCGCCGGTGAACAGGGCCTGGTACTCGGGGGTACGGGCAAACTTGACCATGCGGAGCTTCATGATGAAGTGATCCACGAACTCCTGGATCTGCTCCTCGGTGAAGGTACCGTTGGCAAGGTCGCGCTCAGCGTAGATGTCGATGAACGTAGAGGTACGACCGATGGACATAGCGGCGCCGTTCTGCTCCTTGACGGAAGCGAGGTAGGCGAAGTACATCCACTGGATGGCCTCCTGCGTGTTGGTAGCAGGGTTGGAAATATCGAAACCATAGGTCTCGGCCATCATCTTGAGCTCACCGAGGGCGCGGATCTGCTCCTGCAGCTCCTCGCGATCGCGGATGTTGTCGGCGGTCATGACCGTCGGGGTGGAAGCCTTCTGGGCCTCCTTGTCCTTGATCAGGTAGTCGACGCCGTACAGGGCGACACGACGGTAGTCGCCGATGATGCGGCCGCGGCCATAGCCATCGGGCAGACCGGTGATGATGTGGGCCGAGCGGCAGGCACGCATCTCGGGGGTGTAGACATCGAAGACGCCGGCGTTGTGGGTCTTGCGCTCGAAGGTGTAGCGCTCGACAACGTTCTCGTCGATCTTGTAGCCGTGCTGGCTGGCAGCCTGGCAAGCGATGCGGATACCGCCGTTGACGTGCAGAGCGCGCTTGAGCGGCTTGTCGGTCTGGAGGCCGACGATGGTCTCCTTCTCGCGATGGGCGTTATCGATGTAGCCAGCGGGGTGGCTCACGATACCCGTGACGGTCTTGGTGTCCATATCGAGGACGCCGCCCTGCTCGCGCTCCTTGAGCAGCAGGTCGAGAACCTCGCTCCACAGCTCCTTGGTACGCTCGGTCGGGCCGGCGAGGAACGACTCGTCGCCCTCGTAGGGGGTGTAGTTCTTCTGGATGAAGTCTCGGACGTCAACCTCTCCCGTCCAGATGCCTTCCTTGAAGCCTTCCCATGCCTCCTGCATTGTGTAACCACGCTCCTAGTTACGTGTAATGCGGCGCTCTCTCACACCGCTGCTTATTGAATTCTTGAATTATCGGCTTGCACTACCGGCTTCTTCCGTTCTTCACCACACGTTGGTACAGGGAAAAACGTTTGTCCACCTTGGAACTGCACCCCAAAACCCAAGATGTCACCCGTTTGAGAAGGAT